>JAITAI010000260.1 GCA_031284195.1 Treponema sp. | reverse complement strand
CTTAAATCAGATTCTTCGGGAGTTACAATATCAATTTTCCAATCAACAGGAAATTCATTTGAGATAATCATTTTAGAATCTTCTGTAAAATAGCCAATAATTACTACTTTCATTTTATTTCTCCTATTTGGTTATTTAAACCATGCTTCTTGAAATACTTTTTTAATACTCCAATTACAAGTTAGTAAGGCTCGTCATCGTATGATCCTACTTCAAGACTAATTACAGAACATTTTATATGATTCTATTTATTTTCCTGCATTTTGTCAATAGATTTTTTATTTTATAATTTTCAACCAATTTTAGGGCAAATGTCGCATAACTACATTATAGGCGCCCTCTTTCGTATATACCGCAAGCGAGGTGGTATATATGGAGGGTGCGTCGGGGATGACCATGTTTAAATGGAGGATCTCTGGATTAGAACAGGATGATACTTGCTTGGAAGGGTTTTTTGTGGATATGATACCTTATGGAGCCTTTTTTCCCCAGTTCTCCCAGTCCGGGAAGGAGCCGGCGTTATTTTGATTGGGCTGCTACGGCCATCCCTACCCTATCCTATCCCCAGAGCCTCAATGCCTTTGGAAATCCCTCTTCCCTCCATTATGAGGGCCGCTGTGCACGAGCTTTGCTGGAAGATGCCCGCACCCGTTGCGCCGCGGTATTAGGGCTTGATCCCAAGCAGCTCTATTTTACCTCCGGGGGGACTGAATCAAATGCCTTGGTCTTACATTCCCTGGCCCTGCGAAAACCCAGTCCGGGGATCCTGTTTTCTGCGGTGGAGCATCCCTCAGTACGGGAGAATTGTCTGGTTCTTGAGCGGCTGGGAAAGCAGATTGCCCTGATTGGGGTGGAACAAGACGGCCGGGTGAGCCCGAGCCGCTTGGAAAAAGCGTTAGAAAAAGTAGAAAGAATGGAAACTCCAGGGAAAAGAACGGAACCTCGATTTGTGGCGATCATGGGGGTGAATAACGAAACCGGTTCGGTCATGGATATCCCTGGCCTGGTCAAACGCATCAGAACCCGGGGAGGAGCCCCTATTCATGTGCATAGCGACTTGGTGCAAGCCGTGGGTAAGATTCCCCTGGACATAACCGCATGGGACTTGGACTCTGCATCCATAAGCGCCCATAAGCTAGGAGGCCCCCGAGGTATCGGGCTTCTCTACCTTCGTAAGCCCCTAGAGCCCCTCTATACCGGTGGGGGTCAGGAAAGGGGCATCCGTCCTGGAACCGAGTCTATTGCTGGAGCCCTGGCCCTGGCATCTTGTCTGGAATCCCGGGCAGTCCCTCAGCAGCTTGCCGCTGAATATGAAAAAGCCACTGAGCGTTTTATCCAGCTCATTCGCGGCTTGAGAACCCTGCCTGGGTGTTTTCTCATTCCTCAGGATCGGGGAGAGGCGGATATCCGGTTTTCCCCCTATATTCTCCAGGTGGGTTTCAAGGGTATCCCCGGAGAGGTTATGGTCCGAGCCTTGGATGAGCGGGGATGTGCGGTTTCCACTGGCTCTGCCTGTTCCTCTGGCCGTGCGGATCGTCCGGTGCTTACAGCTATGGGACTGGATAAACAAGCCAGCTTAGCGGGGATCCGCATTTCCCAGGGCTGGGGTACCACGCCGGAAGATATAGGGTCCTTACTGGAAACCATCCGGGAGGTCCTCGTCCTGTTCCCAGGAAACCCGGGAAAAGCGGGGTAAGATGAGTACCTATTTGTTAAAACTGGGAGAGCTCACCCTCAAAGGGGAAAACCGGAAGGGTTTTGAACATATCCTGAAGCGGAACTGCTTGACCATGTTCCAGGGAAGCGGGGCGAAGTTGGAGATGACTAACGGGCGGTTTTTGGTGCATTGTCCTGAGGCAGCTGAGGAACAAGTGGAGCATGGGCTGGCGCATCTTTTGGGCATAGCTGGTTGGGCTAAAACTAGGATTGAGGAGAAAACCCCAGAAGCAGTGCTTCGGGCCTGTGTTACCGAAGCCCAGGAACTCTTTGCCCAGGGGATACGGACCTTTAAGATCGAGGCCCGCAGGACAGATAAGCGTTTTCCTCTGGACTCTTACGGGTTACGGAGCGAGGGGGGGGCCGCAGTGTTACGGGAAGTACCAGGTTTACAGGTCGATGTCCATAGGCCCGAAGCGGTGATTGAGGTTGAAATCCGGGAAAAGGCCTATATCTACGGAACTGCCCGGAAGGGCCTACGAGGGCTCCCCGTAGGGACTGCGGGACGGGGACTGCTCCTACTTTCCGGGGGCATTGATTCTCCGGTGGCCGGGTATATGATGGCCTCCCGGGGTATGGGTCTGGATGCGGTGTACTTCCATGCCTATCCCTACACCTCTGACCAGGCCCGCCAAAAGGTTCGAGACCTGGCAGCACAAGTGGGCAGGTATTCCCTGGGAATCCGGCTCTATACCCTGAGCCTTACCCCGGTGCAGCAGCAGATCCAAGCCTGTGCCCCTGAGCCGTGGCGTACGGTGCTGCTCCGGATGGCCATGATGGAAGGAGCGGAAAAGCTCGCCCGATACCGAGGGGACAAGTGCCTTATCACCGGGGAAAGCCTCTCCCAGGTGGCAAGCCAAACCATTGAAAACATTAGTTGTACCGAAAGCCTGGTCAGACTGCCGGTCCTCCGGCCTCTCATCGGTATGGATAAAGATCAGATCATCCGCCTTGCAGAAAGGATCGGCACTTACCAAACCTCCATTCTGCCCTATGAGGACTGTTGCGTCCTTTTTAGCCCTCCCCACCCCATCTTACGGGGGGATCCTGCAGAAGCCCGGCAGCGTTATGAACAACTTGAACTGGGCACTCTTATTGAAGAAGCCCTTCAGGAACGGGTCATGGAAACCTGCGGTTTTTATAGGCCCTAAGTTTTATACCTTCACGCTAGGTTGGAGTGGGCCTTTACCAAGGCAGGGGTAAGGCTTCACCGAGGCTAGAATGGGCCTTGTCCATCTCATACCGGAGCTTTATAGGAAGCATACTTCAGCCTTTGGGCCTTGCAAGGTCCTGAGGACCTGCCTTGTACAAGCAAAAAAATACCGGTAAGGTGGTATAAAAGGAGCCCAGGTATGAAAACAGACATTATCCTCGCCGGGGTCGGGGGACAGGGGGTACTCTCCATTGCCGCCATCATTGCCCAGGCAGCAGTTACAGAAACCTTATCAGTACGTCAATCCGAGGTGCATGGTATGGCCCAGCGAGGGGGAGCGGTGTTGGCACACCTTCGCATCGCTGAAAGGCGGATCTTTTCAGACCTTGTACCCCAAGGTGAAGCAGACCTCATCATTGCCATGGAACCCTTGGAAAGCCTCCGCTACGCTTCCTGGCTTTCCCCGGCAGGGGTCCTGGTAAGCGCTGCGGAACCCTGGGTCAATATACCCGATTACCCTGAGATCGATCGCATTTATCAGGCTATGGCGGGTTTCCCCCAGTACCGCCTGACCCCGGCGGCACGACTGGCTAAAGAAGCAGGCCTTTCCAAGGCGGTGAATATGGTCATGGTAGGCGCTGCTTCCCCGTTTCTACCGGTTTCTGCAGAAACCCTGGAACATACCATCGCGGCCTTGTTTGCCTCCAAAGAACCGGCCCTGAGAGAAGCTAATCTGCGGGCCTTTCACCTGGGACGAGGCGCAACTGCCAAAGGAGACCCTCGGTGATCTATCAGTACTGGAATAAGGAGATGGAAACCCTGGAGCGTTCCGCTTTGGAAGCCTATCAGCTTACCCAGCTCAAGGCCGTGGTAGCCCAGGCGCTGCGGACCCCCTTTTACCGGGAGCGGCTTTCCTCTGTGGGTATCCGCAACGACGCTGACATCAAGGGTCTTGAGGATGTAAGGCGGATTCCCTTTACCACAAAAGGGGACCTCCGTGCAGGTTTTCCCTACGGGTTTCTCAGTATTCCCAAGGATGAGGTAGTTCGGCTCCATGCATCCAGCGGCACCACAGGAACGCCCACCACGATTTACTTTAGTAAAGGGGATATTCGCCGCTGGACTACTTTTGTGGCCCGTTCCATCTACGCTACGGGGTGTAACAAAACCGATGTGTTCCAGAACATGATCACCTACGGGCTTTTTACCGGGGGTTTGGGCTTCCATTTTGGGGGCGAAGAGGTGGGGATGTTGGTGATCCCTTCAGGTTCAGGAAACACTACCCGGCAGTTTAAGCTGATGCAGGACTTTGGTACTACCGTGGTCCATGCCACTCCGAGCTTTCTGCTCCATGTACAAGCTCAGATGCAGGAAGAGGGGGTGCGCCGGGAACAGCTCAAGCTCACCCGGGCCTTTGCCGGAGCAGAGCCTTATTCAGAGGATACGAGGAAACGTATTGAGGAACTCCTCACTATTGACGTGTACAATTCCTACGGTCTTTCGGAGATGAACGGTCCAGGAGTTGCCTTTGAATGCCAGGCCAAGAACGGTCTGCACCTCTGGGAAGACGGTTATCTGGGGGAAATCGTAAACCCCGAGACCTTGGAACCGGTCCCAGATGGGGAAACCGGGGAATTGGTCCTTACGTGTCTGTGCCGGGAGGCCACGCCTATGCTGCGTTACCGGACCCGGGATCTGAGCGGCTTTTATACAGAGCCTTGTCCTTGCAGCAGAACCCACCGCAGGCTCCGTCGTATTACCGGCCGTACCGATGATATGCTCATCATTAACGGGGTAAACCTCTTCCCCAGCCAGATCGAAGAGGTCATTATGGCTATGAAGGAGGTAGGAAACAACTATCTCATCTTGGTGGAGAAAGAAGGGGTATTAGACCGGCTCACGGTCAAGACCGAAATAGGCCCCGAGGTTTTCATGGATGATACCCGGCCTTTGAATGCCCTCAAGGAACGGATCCGTAAAACCCTCCAGGCATCCATCACTATCAATCCTCGGGTGGAGCTTCAACAGCAGGGGAGCCTGCCAATATCTGAAGGCAAGGCAAGCCGGGTACTGGATCAACGTCCCAAAGGGTAAAGCGGGGAATGAGCCCTACTTTTCAGGACTTACTATAAAAGCATGGGGGAGGGGCCAGCCCCTCCGCTTCACCCCGAAAGTTTCATGCTAGGCTTTACCTGCAGAGCCCAGTACGTTGATATTTTTATGGGAATAGAGCTTTTTTAGCTCATCCCGAGCAGGTCCTAGGTATTTGCGGGGATCAAACTCATCAGGTTTTTCCGCCAAAACCTTACGGATCAAGGCGGTCATGGCCAGCCGTCCGTCAGAGTCAATATTGATCTTACAAACCGCACTCTTGGCAGCCCGCCGAAGCTGATCTTCAGGAATACCTACCGAATCGCTCAGTTTGCCCCCGTATTTTTCGATTAGCTGCACATATTCAATGGGTACTGAAGAAGAACCGTGGAGCACAATGGGAAAGCCGGGGATGTGCTTTTCAATAGCTTCCAAGATGTCGAACCGCAAAGGAGGGGGGATGAGAATCCCATTGGCATCTTTGGTGCATTGTTCCGGTTTAAATTTAGCCCGGCCGTGGCTGGTACCAATGGAAATGGCCAGAGAATCCACCCCGGTTCCATTGAGGAATTGCTGTACCTCTTCAGGCTGGGTGTAATGGCTATGCTCTGCCGAGACTTCATCCTCCACCCCTGCCAGGACCCCCAGTTCTCCTTCTACGGACACGTAATCCTTTCGGGAATGGGCAAATTCACAAACCTTCTTGGTCAGGGCCACATTCTCTGCAAAAGAAAGATGGGAACCGTCGATCATAACCGAAGAAAAACCGGTTTCAATGCAATCCTTACAAAGTTCGAAACTATCTCCATGATCCAGGTGCAGTACGATGGGAATGTCGTAACCCAGTTCGTGGGCATATTCCACTGCTCCCTTGGCCATGTTCTTCAGCAGGTTCTGATTGGCATATTTCCGGGCCCCTGCAGAAACCTGGAGAATCACCGGGGATTTTGTTTCCACACAGGCCTGGATAATGGCCTGTAATTGTTCCAAATTGTTAAAATTATACGCTGGTATTGCATAGCCGCCCTTTACCGCTTTCTGGAATAGAGCCACGGTATTGACCAGGCCCAATTCAGTATAACTCGTCATATAAACTCCTTAAAAATGGCTATACTTAATACTATAAGGATGCCAGGTCTTGGTCAATCACAAACGGCATAGAAAACCCACCGGGGAATGTTCCT
>JAITAI010000199.1 GCA_031284195.1 Treponema sp. | reverse complement strand
TGGCGGATCGCCTCCAAACAGGTACCCGCGGATTTCGGAGACAGAAGGAAATTCTGATTTCACCGGTGCCGCAGGATTGGGGTATGAAAAATCCGGGTTAATCGGTGTAATCCCTCGATATTGCTTGCTATTACCGAAAGGAGATGCAAAGCCCTAAGCCCCTAGGCTGACTCCTAGTTTTTATGCCTCTATTTCGGTATAATTTTCTCTTATGATACAGGGAAATAGTCGAATTCTGCTGTGGATCCTCGCGGTACTAGGTATAGTACTGGTCTTTTTTGGCTCCTGTACCCATCGAGTCTTAGGATGGGGACTTTTACTATGGTCCATTGAGGAGCCGCCGATACCTGCCGGGACAGTGCTGCCAGTGTATAGGGAATCCAAGTTGGACCAGGTTTGGGAGGTGGGTATCCCCGAAACATACCGGAGCGTCTTCTCCAAGGCAGAGGATTCCGTTAAGATTCCCTTTTCTAAACTAGAGCTTATGAAAAACAGAGAAGCCGCGGAAAAGCAGGCTGCGGCGTTTGCTCAGTTCGCCCGGATCTACGGGGAGACCTTGCAGAACGGACTTCCCATCAGAGAGGCTCCAGATAACAGCGCTAAACGGGTATACCGGCTCAGGGAAGGGGAGCTTATCAAGGTGTTATCCCTGGTTGAGGGGACCCCAGCCCTAAGCAATACCGGGGATCCCCTTCCGGGCCAGTGGTATCAGGTCTTAACTGAAGATGGGAACCGGGGTTACTGTTTCTCCTATCGCCTGCGGCTCTTTGAACATGCCGGAGGTCCCGTGCAGATTGTTCACGAAACCGCAGAAGCAGAGGACCCGGATATTGAAAAGGTTTTATCTCAAACCTGGTCTCCTGAGTTCTATGGAACCATGATAGCCTTAAAGAAAATAGACCTGGCAGAACTGTCCCCGCAGTGGCGCTTTGTTCCAGTTCAGGAGAAGGGGATCGCCCATATATATTTGCCTACCCTGGATAAAACCTTTTTTTATACTGCCATCCGTGCTGAAGGGGACCGTTCCTGGCGTTTTGAAGGGGCCTCCCTCCAGATGCGCCTCCGTTCAGATACCACCCTGGAGGTTCAGTTTACCGAAAACGGCAGCGCCCTGCAGACCCTGCTTTTCGTGGCCCTTCCGTCGGATGTGGAAGATATTATCCGCCAGGAAACTGCCCGCCGGGATCGGCTTTTCAGGAATATTTATACCCTGGGACCGGTGTTCCGAAGCGACAATTACGGTACCCTCTCCTTTTCTGAGGAAGGAAGGTTCTCCTGGATCGGCTATGAACGGCTCATCCCTTGGGTGATTCCTCCTAGCGCCCAAGGAAGGGGCGCCCTGTCTATGGGGCTTTTTCTCACTCCCGATCTCCAAACTGGGTATGACGGCGCTTTTTCCCTGTATCTTGACGGGCCGAGCGGTCCTGAGCAGGTGGTACATTTCTTGTATACCCTGGAATCCCGAGGGCTCCGTATCGAATATGTACCTCAAGGCAATCTGGATGGTGTAACAGTTACCCAGAGGGCAGGTTCACCGATGATTATCTATTTCTTCAAGGTTACGTCCTAGTTATGGCCTTTGTGCAGATTACGAAAGTTTCCCTGGCCTTTGGAGATCGGGATATCCTGCACGAGGTAAGCCTTTCCCTGGCTGCAGGTTCCCGGTCAAGTCTAGCTGGGGTTAATGGGTCAGGAAAATCAACCCTTATGAAAGTCATTGCCGGACAGATCCCCGGAGATTCAGGGGACCGGGCAGTACAGAAAGGGAGCAGGGTTTCTTATCTTCCCCAATCAGGCATCGTTTATCGAGGCAGAACCCTACGGGAGGAAGCGGAAACTGCCTATACCGGGATCATTACGCTGCTCCACCGGATGGAAGCCATTGGCCGCCTCCTGGAAGGGGCAACCCAGGATGACCGGAGTACCAGCCTCTTGCTTGAAGAGTACCACCAGATCCAGGATCAGGTAGACCATTCCGGGTATTATCATCGGGAACAGACCGTGGCTATGGTCCTTTCCGGCCTGGGTTTCTTCCCTACTGATATGGATCGGCCTACCGGGGAGTTTTCCGAGGGCTGGCAGATGCGTATTGCTCTGGCCAAGGTACTTTTAGAAAAGCCGGACATCCTCCTCCTGGACGAACCCACCAATTACCTGGACATTGAAGCCCGATCCTGGCTTGAATCGTGGTTGCGTTCCTTTACCGGAGGCTACCTCTTGGTCTCTCACGACCGGTACTTTCTGGACAGTACGGTTACCGAGGTCTATGAACTCTGCCAAGGTAAGCTCACCCGGTATGGGGGAAATTATACGGCCTATGAGCAGGTCCGGGAACAAGCCCTGGAAAGCCTTATGAAACGGTACGAAGCTCAGCAGGAGGAAATCGCCAAAGCAGAGGACCTGATCCGCCGGTTTCGTTACAAGGCCACTAAAGCCGCCATGGTGCAGGAACGGATAAAAAGACTTGAAAAGATGGAACGGATAGTAATTCCCGAATCCCTCAAGAAGATCCGCATCACCTTCCCTCCGTTGCCTCATGCGGGGCGGCTTGCCTTGACCTTGAAAGGGGTGGGAAAACGCTACGGAACCCGGCAGGTCCTTTCAGGACTGGATCTGCTCCTGGAATCAGGAGAACGATTGGTGGTAGTGGGGCGCAATGGCGCGGGGAAAACCACGTTACTCAGGATTCTGTCTGGCAGGGATCCCAACTTTCAGGGAACCCTCCAGTACGGCGCAGGTATTCAGCCGGGGTATTTTTCCCAAGATGCAGCGGAAACCATGGGGGGCTCTGAAACCGTGTTGGAATTTCTTGAAACCGAGGCCCCTACTGCGCTGATCCCCAAAGTCCGGGACATGCTCGGGGCCTTTTTGTTTCGGGGCGAGGAGGTGTACAAACCCCTTTCAGTCCTTTCCGGGGGTGAAAAAAGCAGACTCGCCCTACTCCGAATGCTCTTGAAACCGATGAACCTCCTCATCCTGGATGAGCCTACCAATCATCTGGATATCTATTCCAAAGATATACTCCTTGATACCCTGAAGGCCTATACAGGAACCATCATCTTTGTGTCCCATGATCGTTCCTTTATGGAGGCTCTGTCCACCAAAACCTTGGAACTGTCCCCTCGGGGTGTCCGGCTTTTCTATGGAAACTACGGGTATTACCTGGACCGTCTTGAGCGGGAGGCCAGGGAGGAGAGCGATGCATCTCCGCAGGTCCCGCAGTCCCTGCAGGTAACTACCCCTGAATCCCGGTGCTCAGAAGGGCTCAGTGCAGCTCTACCCAGGGCAGCGGACCGCCGGGAAGCGGACAAACAGCGACAGACCCTCATCCGGCGGCTTGAGCGGCAAGAGGGGGAGATTCTCAAGGCACTGGAGGAACTGGAAGGGGAAAAGGCCCGGCTGGAAGGGGTATTGGGAAGTGCGGAGGTGTACCGGGATGGAACCAAGACCCGGCTCGTGAAGGCCCAGCTTGCAGCAGTGAACGGGCTCATTGATGGTAAAACCAAGGAATGGGAAGTAAAGGCCGAGGAACTGGAAAGAGCGCGAACTTGAGAGGGTGTAAGATGATTCGGTATCTGATACGGCTTGGGTCAGTAGATGTATCAATACTTCCTAAATTTAGTCAGAACCTCGGGATCTTGCTTAATGTTGGTCAGGGCGTTTAATACAAAGGCGAGGAACATGGAAAAAAAGGCCGCGGCAAAGGTACCGATGATACAGATCAAACCCCGGCTGGGCCCTGATTTTTGATCGGGAATCTCCGCCCATTCCAGAATTTGGAACATCGGTTTTTCACTAGCCAGGGTTATTTTTAATAATTCATATTGTACTTTTAGTTGGGTATACACCTTTTTTTGAGCTTCCAGTTCCAGGGTAATACGGTTTAATTCCAGGGTAATAGCCGAAACAGAACCTCTAATGGCGGATCGTTCTAGCCTATGGCCTTCATTTTCCAGTTCTTGTATTTCTTTATAAGTATTGGCAATATTTTTTTCGAGGTTATCCTTTTCCCGTTTATTCTTATCGATCCCCAGTTCATCAAACCGTTTCTCCAAATAGCCGGTGCAGAAATTAACCACTGATTGGGCAAACTGAGGGTCTGTATCAGTAAAACTGATGCTAAGAACCCCTGTTTTTTCATCATACGCAGCGATCAGTTTTTTCTTGAGCGCCTTCCGGCTTTCCGCCCGGGGATATTTCTCAATCTTATACCGTTCTATGAGGTTAAACTCATCAACCACGCTATCGAGTATGGAATTGGAACTGACCAAGTAGACCGCAAGTTGGCTGAAGCTTGTCTCTGTACGAAGCCCCGCTAGTCCTGCTAAACTGCTGAGTCCGGTGGAACTAAGCATTGAGGCTATTCCTCCTCCGGGGGATGAGGTATCGTTGATAATCATCAAGGCGCTCGGGGTATATTCATTGGGAAGGGGTGAAGTATCCGGGGGTAAGGTGAGAGACATAATGGAAAATCCGATAAGTCCTACCATAGCGATACTGGTTATGGCTATAATCAGCCCTTTCCTCTGCCAAATGACTGCGAATAGATCGATCAAGCTGATTTCATCGTCTTTTGTACTATCAACTTGAAAGTTATTAGTTTCGTTCATGGATACTTCCTGTCTGAGGAATCGGGGTACTACAAATAACAAGCGGTTGCATATTTGTAATATATGCAGCGTGGTTTATTAAGGATTGTATTATTTTATAATCTTTAGGAATGCTATAATATCATGTTTGATACCGGTATGGACGAGCATACCAAGGGATTAACAACGACAGGGTGAAAACTAACGGTGAATAAGGGCTTATTAGGTATAGGGAACCGCTGGAAACCCCGGTTTAGTTTCCAGCGGTTCAAGGTATTGCTCGATTATTCCATCTACATCAGCAACATGAAAGGAACTATCACTACACCATACGCCGAAGTCCTGCAGATTATTAACCGCTTCTATCCAACCGGCAAGGGCCTTGCGTTTCGCCTGGGCAATGGGACTGTCTTTCCCTTTGGTTTCAAGAACAAGGATTTTACCGTTATCCAGTTGTATTAAAAAGTCGGGATAATAAGTGTGGACAATCCCCTCGAAAACATAGACTATTCCGAAGCCCAGGTGATCGTTTTTTGCCCATGCGACCACATGGGGGTTCTTTTCTATCCGGTAACTTTCAGAGGATTCCCAGGTGCTATCATAAACACAATGGCTTATATGGGATTTTTCGGTAATGTTACAGGGTTTGGAAGTAAACCAGACCGGCATGTCCGCAGTGGAGCGGGCCTTTTTGTTGGGATCAAACAGGGGGATTACTTTTTCGGTCTGTTCGTATCGTATATGATCCCATAAATGCTCAACAATTCTATGCATATTAAGCATATACAGTATGCGTACTCGTAAGGCATCCATGGTGAACAAGGGTGGTTCTATGCGGATTTTACCGGCCCCAAGGTAGTTCTCTACAATCTTAAAAACCTGCCCCATAAGGGCATAGGGGCTTGCCTTATCCTTCCATTCGGATTTCATGGTTTCGTATATGCGTCCTGCGGTTTCAAAGATAATGCGCTGCAGACGGAAGCAGGATTCCAGTTTTTCCAGGTCTATATTGGTACATGTACGGAGGTCGGTTTTTCCATTAATGATGGGGGCCATATCAGCGCGGATTCGGGTATCCGCAGCGTCCAGCGTAAGCAGAGGTAGACTATTAATATCTATACGCAATTTAGGATCCAGTTCCCGTTCTATGCGTATGATATTGGGCCATGAGATTTGATAGGCCCCCTTACCGGCCAGGGCCTCTATCTGGGTTTTCGGCTTTGGAGCGGGAACGCTTCCACTGCGGTCCTCGTGGGGGAGAAAGGTAAAGGGTATGCCGAAAATGTTTACGTATTCAGGGGTGAACAACTGCGTATCAGGGTTTATATCATAGGAGGTGCGACGGAGTCCCCGGCCTACAACCTGTTCACAAAGTAATTGACTGGTAAAAGCCCGTAAGCCCAAAATATGGGTAACGGTTTTTGCATCCCAGCCTTCGGTCAACATTCCTACAGAAATAACATTACGGATCTGTTCGCCTCGTTTACCTTTCTGCCCGATAGTGTCTACTGTATCCCGCAATACAACGGCTTGTACTTTTTTGCTTAAATTTCGTTCCCCTTCTTCACTGCCATGATATGAAACGCCGGAAAGGCCGATAGGTTCCTGCTCTGCTTTTTCCAGGGTTTTTGAATCAATATGAATCAAATACTTGGGATCGCACAGTTCTTCAGTAATTATATGTTTATGCTCGAAGGCATATTGGATCCGCGCAGCGGTTTCGGTACGATTCGCTACGGTTATCATTACCGGGGGAACCGCTGAAAAAGGTTGTTGGGTTACCGGGTTAATTTCCTTCCAGTCCTTGAAGGTAGTACGCCAGTCTGCGCCTAAAAGATTGTAGGCTTGTATGACTAAATCCGGTAAAGGGGTTTCGGGCGGCTCTGCCCGGTTGACATTGGATTTTACCGTTTCATCGGTGTAGAGGTGATACAGTTTTGAGCGGAAGTCTTTTGCATTAGGGATGGCATCGTCCCGGACTACTACCCGGGGTGTTTTTACCAAACCTGACTCGATACCATCATTCAAGCCGAAGTCACTGACTATCCAGGAAAAAAGCGATTCTTCATCGTTCTTTTTACCGGAAGGTACAAAGGGTGTGGCGGAAAAATCGTAACAGGTTAAGATACCCCGAGCAGCATGAATACGGTCAAGACCGCTGACCCAGATAGTGGCCTCTTTTGCGGCCTCTTTACCTTCCCGGTCCAGCTTTCCCTGGTTTTCCGGGTTTATCCGCCAGGCATGATGGGCTTCGTCATTAATGACTACAATATGGTGAGATTGAGCGATGAGGCCCAATACATCACGGGTATAGGCTTCGTTGCTCTTTACTCCCCGTTTATCCACGGTTTTCTTTTTGGCTAAATCCGCTTCAGTATCCCAGGCCAGGGTTTGCCAGTTGGTAATGACTACTTTTCCCTGACGGAGTTTCTCGGTGAGGCTCATAGGTACAATTCTAAATTCGTGGTAATAATTATCTTCCCCTCCAGTCATTAAAACCTGCAGGCGGTTCTTGACCGTGAGGCCAGGGGCAACAATAAAAATGTTTTTGCTAAACCGTTTGTCCTGGGGATAGGAAACTTTATTGCAGATCTGCCATGCCATGAGCATGGCCATAACGGTTGTTTTACCGCCGCCGGTACAGAGTTTGGTACATATCCGACTGAAGGGCCCGCCGTCTCCCTCAAGGGTAATGCCGGTTTTTTCCTCTTCCCTAGCTTCGGTAAGCCATATCAAGGTTTCCATAGCGTCCATCTGACAAAAGAAGAAGGGGTAAGGCCGTTGTTCCCTATCGTTCCAGTGTTCCAGGAGTTTTCGGGTAATGCCGGTTATACCGGGGTAACCGGCGTTTTTCCATGCTTTTACCCGCCGGCGGATTTCGTTGATCCGGGGGATGGGTTTGAAGTCGCCCATATCATTATACCCCTTGCTTCCCTGGGTGGCCACAAAGTATCCGGCGGGACGGCGGCCCTTTTCCCGTTCAAAGGTCTGTTGCTGATCGTTATATTTCCAATGTTCCTTGGGTTCTTCGTAAGGAACATTAATAATAAGCTGGTCAATCTTCGCCATTGGCTACCTCGGATGTAATCGTTAGTATGTCAAAATTGTTTGTCTGCTGCCATATACAGATAGAAGCATAGAGTTTAGTTTGCATAAAATGGTTAAGTTGAAATGATTCCCTCAAAACGCTACAATAATCTTCTCGCGAAATATTTTTCTTTGTTTTATCCTCTAAAATCAGAGCTATCAATGCGGTAACATCGTGACCATTGCATAAATTAAAGACATCATCGGTTTGATTTTCACGAATAAAAATATTTACTTTCTCACTGGTCATCGGTTCTGTTTTTTTATTTGAACGCTGGTTTAATACATTGATGAGCTTTTCGTCATCTTGTTCTATTTTCTCATCTTGTATCTTGAAAATACCAGTAAAATCAAGGCCCGCAAATGATAAATTGCAATGATTTTTTTTACTGTACCATCGGATATATGCCATATAGGATATTTTCTGTAATACATCACGAATTGTTCCCTCGGTATCGTCCTGTAAAGAAAATCTTAACCAAGTATTATGAAAAACATCGATAAAACTGAGCATAGTCATTTCGATATCATGGTAATCAGTAAGAAAAATATTGGCCATGGCTGGATAATCTTTGTCTAGATGGGAGAAATCAGCATCGCAAATACCGATTACCTGCTTCGTTTCGGTTGATATATTTTGCAAAACATCTTTCATTTTTGATTTTACGGAACTTTTGATAACCATTACGTTTATTTGTATATTCTTGAAAAATTGGGAATAAATTTTTGCATCATCTGATCCTTCGACCAAAATGCATACACGTTTACTGCCTAAATCAGAATACAAGAATAATCGTACGGATTTCACAATGCTTTGTACAGTTCTTGCTTTCTGTGAATTATTCATCATCGCTTTCCGCACTACCGTGTATGAGTTCATATAAATCAATTGATGTGTTGTCATTGATAATATCAGGTGAATGGGTTGCAACAATAAACGAAAGTTGTTTTATTTTGGTTATCTTCTTCAGATCCCGAATGAATTCAATCTGCCAGGCTACGTGCATGGAGGTTTCCGGTTCGTCTATTAAAACAAGCGAATCAGGCAGTGCGTTAAACAGTAACTCATAGAGCAATATGGTCTCATGCTGTTCTCCGGACGATAGATCGGTTAATTGCAACAGCTTCCCGTCGATACCGGTAAAACAAAAACCTTGTTCGGCATTTATGGTAAAAGTTTTATTGATCAGACATTTGCTTTCCATAATCGAAAGAAACAATGCTATTTTAGCCAATAATTCATCATAGACAGCGGTTTTCTTTTCCCAATCTTCAAGATAAATGGAAAGCGCCCGCCGGTTTTCACCTTCATATTCCGCTTTGGCAAGATCGTTTTGATATATTTTATATTTTTGTAGCAGTTGATACTTTTCTGTTAATTTCCCATAACGCCTTTCAAATTCGGTTTTGGGCATCGCATTGTTATATTCAAAAAGCCGCGCCGCATAAGACGTATTGATATCCTTGGCTATTGCGTTCCCTTTGGCCTGTATTCCGGCGATGTATTCTTTTAATTCCTGCGAAAACAGGCTGATCGCGTCTTTAGTTTTTTCAACGCTTTCCTCAATAAAAGAATTCGCATAGTTTTTTTCCCATACTATTTTTTTTAACCGCTGATTGTTTATTAAATATATCGGCATTGTTTTTTCCATATCTCTCATATCCATCATATCTTCCGGAAATTTCAATACTCTGCCATCAGAAAAGGAGGCAACTGCGCTTTTACAGGGAAAATCGTCCGCTTTCCATCCCCACTTAAACAAATTCCGAATAATATTCAAGATACTTGTCTTGCCATACCCGTTTGGCCCGGTCAGAATAGTAATCCCTTCTTCCTGATTGAGGACTATGTCATAATCAAATTGTCCAAAAAGTTTTTCTATGCTGATGCTTAATAGCTTCATGTCTGTATCTCCTCTAAAAAGTCCCCCCTAGTTCCTGTTTGACCCAGGCTCGGTCTGACCCCTGACCTAGGCTATGTCTGACCCTTGACGTAACCTAGCCGGATGTTCAGGCATATATCAGTTTTCCGCGGGGAATTGGGATTCCACGTCCCAAAGAACGGGCTGTTTCAATCCATTCCGATGCTACAATCTCAGCGTTTTGAAGGGCCTTGGCGTATGTTTTTCCATCGGCCATACATCCGGCAAGCTCAGGAATTTCTGCGATATAAGCGTTATCCGTTTCACTCCAATAGATGATAATTTCATATTTATACATCTTTTTTCTCCAATTTATATTTTCAAACCGGCCCATTATGTTTCCCCACTGGAATGACTTTAAGGCTTTCTATGCCTCGATTGTCTACGATTTTTACCGCTATGAGGGTGTTTTCTTTGACGCTGA
>JAITAI010000157.1 GCA_031284195.1 Treponema sp. | reverse complement strand
GGGAAGAAGCGGGGTCAGGGGAGGGTTGAAGTGACTATCCGCCGGAGCAGTATACCGGAGCGGAAAACCCTCTTACAACTACGCTATGCCCCGTATTGGGTAACCAGGCCGCAGATAGTGAACGTTACCTGATGCGATAGCTTTACCGGTTATCTAAGCGAAGGAGGAACGCCCGGTCAAGGGGAAGTCACCGATAGGATGGTTTTTAACAACGAGGGAGCTGGTGAACAGCGCCGAAGAGGCATACGAGTAGGGTATTATCTACCGCGATGGAAGCTAGAGGGGTTTCATGAGGTGCTTACGAGCGGATGCGGGATAGAGCAGCTGCGGGAGCGGAGTATAGACAAGAGGACAACGCTTATCCTGATGTACTCGATTATTGCGCTGATGATACTGAACATGACGCCTGAAGTACCCTGTTCCTTACTTTGGGGGGAAGGAGCGTGGAGATTATTATACTGCTGCATAGCCAACACGGTGAAGAAAGAACCGCAGAAGCCGTATACGGTAAAAGAAGCGACGGAAACCTTGTTTCCGAAGATTACCTGGGAGGGCCGAAATGCGCACCCAGTGACGGCCCTCCCGGAGTGAAGACGATATGGATAGGACTTATGAAATGATATATTCTGTTGGTCTACCGGGACTACCTCACTTGATTCTGTGGGTCAAGTTTAGCCCTTGGGGCGGGAGTATGGGCTAGAATGAGGTCTATGCCTAGTTTTTCCGCGATACGACCGAACTGGGTCTTGTCCAGGGACTTGCCGGCCAGTTTCCTCAATGGTCCAGTTCTTCCGTTTCTTGATATTTACGAAGGAAATACTCGATTTATCGACACGGCCACGGGAAGGCCGTAATCGGTTAAGGTTGTCTGTAACACCTCAAGGGACCCCATGACCCATTCATGTTCATCTAAGTACAGGGCACTTATCTTTCCGGTAACGTCGTCAATAAAGCCGTGAAGAGCACTCGGTTTCCCCGTAACGAATCAATCATAATGCGTAGCGTCTGCTTGGAGCAATTCCCCCATTTGAGCCTTCCGTTTCCGCTTTCCCGCAGTCCGGTGTTTCCGTTTGGAGACTATCCCACGCTCCTTTGAGGAGGTTTGAGTGGGTGGTATATTACCGATGGTGATGGCTTTTCGTTACACAAGGAGTTCCCGAAAATGGGTAAAGTTAGTCTCTTTAAGTAGAGGTCGTTTTGTTTCAAGGCTATAATCCTATGCCTGAGACTTTCGTCCGTATCGTTGGCTCGATATTTTCTGGTGTTCCCCTGGATGACCGCCCCGTCAAAGAAAAGTCGTACTGCCTTTTTAAGCTGTTTTACCCACCGCTCACTCAGGCCCAACCGGCGGGCCGCCTTACTCACCGTATACTTCCCGTCCATAACCCTGAATCAAGACCAGTCTGCCTATTGCTTCTTTGCTCATACTATTATTAATCACAAAAGGCATCGCGTTATCTTGACATATACTTCAAAATGGTATGATAATTACATCATTCTAGTTTTCAATAAATCTGGAATAAACATAAAAAGATCAAGGAGGATATTTGTATGAAACGGGTAATTTTTGTTTGTCTTTCTCTGGGTGGAATTTTGTTTTCTCTGTTTGCGGGAGGAAGTGGCGAGACCAGCGCGGGCAGCGGTAGTACTTCATTGAAAGTATCCATAGCCCATAATCAAACCTCTCTTGAAAACCCTTATGTAAACGGGGCAAACAAGTTCAAGGAGGAACTTGAACGGCTTTCCGGGGGGACTATACAGGTTACCACCTATCACGGCACTCAGGGTGAAAACGAGAATGAACTGGTTGAGAAAATGGAAATCGGCGCTATTGATATCGTCGTTGCTTCCCCGGGCTTTATGACCAGTGCCGGTGTAAAAGAAGTGGATTTGCTTTCCCTTCCTTATTTATACAACAGTTACGAGCACTGGACTAAAGCCTTGGACGGGAATTTCGGAAACGAAATGAAGAAAATCATCGCGGAAAAAAGCGGCGGCCGGTTCCAGGTTCTGGGTTATTGGACTGCGGCGGTACGCGATTATTACGGCAAGAAAAAGGTTACCAAACCTTCGGACCTCAGGGGCATGTCTCTGCGGGGTCAAAGCGCCCAGGTTCAGCAGGATTTCTGGAAAGCCTGTGGTGCAGTCCCTACCTCCATTGCCTGGGGTGAATTGTATCAGGCGTTACAACAGGGGGTTGTTGATTCCGCAGAAAACGATTATACCAACTTCATGTTGAAGGACCATCACAAGACCCCGAACGGTCACTTTATTAGTGAAACCCACCACGATTATACCACTCGACTCATGCTCACCTCGGGGGTCTTCTGGAACAAACTGACAGATCAGCAGAAAAACTGGATTACCCAGGCCGCGAAAACGGCGACCGAGGAGGAACGGAAGGTCACCATCGAAATGGCGGAAAAATCCAAAGCAAAAGTCATTGCTGACGGCGCCGAGGTTACCAATTTTGCGGATGTGGATATTGCTGCATTCCGGGCTCTTGCCATTCCCATACAGGATAAATTTGCCCAGGAAAACAACATGACGAGTCTCCTTGATTTGGTCCGTACCGCAGGAAGGTAACATGAAAAAAGCAATAGAAATATTGCAAAAGATTCAGATCGTCACGGGGGGGATATTTCTTGCTATCTTCCTTGTGGCGGTTCTTATTCAAATCTTTTCCCGGTATCTTGAGATTACGGTAACCTGGACCGAAGATGTTACCAGCTATGCCTTTATCTGGGCGGTTTTTATGGGGGCCAGTGCCATGGTTTTCGAGCGCCGTCATTTTGCCTTTACCAGCCTCAGTGATAGACTCAATTCCCCCTTGAAAAAATTGCTGCTTTCCTTGGTTATTTCTTTCATCATCCTGATCTTTTCATTTTGTATGGTTTATTATGGTATAAAAATTGCTATACAGTTTTGGAACTACCATTGGATAAATATAGTCGTATTAAAACGCGGGCCGGTTTGGCTCTGCCTTCCGGTTGCAGGAGGGGCCTCGGTGATCTATTGCGTCTATCACATGGTCAACGACATCGGAATCTATAAAAAGGGAGATAATACATAATGGGTGTTTTATTAGTAGTATTATTTATTGTATTTATCGTGATAGGGGTTCCGATCTCTTTTGGTCTTGGCATGGTTTCTCTAATCGGAATTATCAGCCTTGACGCCATTCCAAACATGGTAGTGTTTACCAAAATGTTCAATGGCCTGGGGAGTTTTACCCTCCTTGCGGTGCCCCTTTTTATTCTTGCCGCTAACCTGATGAACGAAGGTTCTATTTCCGACCGTCTCATCAATGTAAGTACCGCCCTCGTGGGGCATGTACGGGGAGGACTGGCCCACGCAAATGTCCTTGTTTCAATGATATTCGGGGGGATTTCCGGATCCTCCCAGGCGGATACTGCTGGTATCGGGAAAGTACTGATTCCTGCTATGACCAAACAGGGCTACGACGTAGAAACTTCCGTAGGTGTTACGGCGGCTTCATCAACCCTCGGTTCCATTATCCCGCCGTCCATCATCATGGTCGTTTATGCGGGTATCGCCAATGTTTCAACGGGTGCTCTTTTTATGACCGGCCTTATCCCCGGTATTATGCTGGGACTGGCGCAAATGAGCGTTATCTTTGTCAAACGGAAGAAATTTCCCCAGGGGCAGCGACTGGCCTTTAAAGAAATTTGTAAACAAATAGGGGGCGCCATCCCGGCCTTGCTTACTCCGGTTATCCTCATCGGCGGGATTGTTTCGGGTTTCTTTACCCCTACGGAAGCGGCGGGTATTTCCTGCCTTTATGCGTTCCTTGTTAGTTTCTTTGTGTATCGCTCGATAAAACTGAAGGACCTACCCCGGATCCTCATTGAAACGATGAAACTTTCTTCCCTTTCCCTTTTTGCCCTAGCGACGGCAAATGCCCTGGGGGAATTGATGAGTTTTTATCATTTGAATGACGCGGTTCAGGAATTTTTTGTTGCCCTCCCCGGAGGACGATTCATTTTTCTCCTTGTAGTGGTGATGTTTTTTCTTTTTGTCGGTACCTTTATGGACGCAATTCCTGCGTTGATCCTTTTTATTCCGATCATTCTTCCCTCGGCCGTGAGCCTGGGTATTAATGCGATTGTTTTAGGTCTTATTTGTGCCATTACCCTGGCTATGGGGCTCGTTACACCGCCTTACGGCCTCTGTCTTTTGCTTGCAGCATCAATCGCCGACATTCCGATTGAACGTGCCTTTAAGGGAGTGTTGCCCTATCTGCTGGTATCTTTGGTAGTGCTTCTTATTCTGGTGTTTTTTCCCGATGCCTTCCTTGCCATACCCAAGGGCCTTTTCCCAAGACTGTATTAACAGACCGGTATTTGAGGCCATTTCCAAGCCAGCTAAATATACCCCAATTTTGCAAAGATGGCAAAATAGTTCTTGACCCGAAAAACCCATAAGAGAATATCATTATGGATCAACATTTCTACTATGGAAAAAAACTAGAAATCATATTTCTCTTTCTTTGTTGACTGTGCATAACCTTCCGGCTGTATGCGACGTTCCAGGCAGCCCATAAAGTAATGCGGCGGGCTGAAATGTAGGTGGAGTGAGCCATAGCGACGACCTAGGCGACTGAACACTGGATGGTTGTAGGCCCGAAGTGTAACCAGCCCTGTTAATCGACGTTTTTCCTGCTATATCATTCCTTTTCTTCATCCTCAATTATGGTCATAATCATTTTGCCCCATATTTTATATCCACTACCCAATAAATGTACCCCATCATATGTATATTCTTTCCTTAATGCGTCAGCGTCTGCTAATGCCCGGTTTATATCTATATATATTATTCCTCTCTCTTCGCAATATCTTTCCAGCCATGTGTTTAGTTCTTTAACCTTGCTATTTATTTCTTTCCACTTATCATAATTTTTTGCAACATATAATGTCGATTGAATAATTACCTTTATTCCGTGTCCTTCCAAAGCGCTGATAATCCTTTCCATGTTCCGAATGATTGTTTCCAAAGGAATCCCCTTTCTAATATCATTAATGCCACCCATGATAAAACACATCTCCGGGTTTAGTTTATAAATATCAGATAATCTATTAAGAAATCCTTCTGTAATATCACCTCCAATACCCCGATTTGCGATACCGGATATTCCCAACAACTCATTCCATGCAACGCCTTCAGTAATTGAATCACCAAACATTACAATTTTATCAATTTTTTCACTATATTCAGCAAAAAGCCTATTTTTTATTTCATAATGCGTATAAGCCTCAGGGTAATTTCCTGAAATTTTTAACACGATTTTCCGAGGAACATCATAATGAAAGGAAATTAGTATCAAAAAAATTAGAGTTATCGTATTTATTATTATTAAGGGAACATAATATTGTTTGCTGTTTGCTGTTTGCTGTTTGCTGTTTGCTGTTTGCTGTTTGCTGTTTGCTGTTTGCTGTTTGCTGTTTGCTGTTTGCTGTTTGCTGTTTGCTGTTTGCTGTTTGCTGTTT
>JAITAI010000134.1 GCA_031284195.1 Treponema sp. | reverse complement strand
GCGCAGCGGGGAAGGGGAGGGTGTACGGAACCCCGCTTTCCTGAGCGCGTCCATGAACGATAAGGAGGAAGCTATGAAAAAGCTGATGGCGCTGCTCTTTGCAGTGGTATTCCTAGCGGGGCTTTCGGCCCAGCAGAAATACGCCCTGGTTATGGGGAACGGGGCGTATACCAGCCTTACCCGGCTCAACAACCCGGTGAACGATGCCAACGACGTATCCGCAGTCCTGCGGAACCTGGGCTTTCAGGTGGATTTGGTGCTGAACGGCACCCTTGACCAGATGGAAGAAGGGGCGATACGCCTGAAAAACCGCCTGAGTGCCAATGCGAATGCCTACGGGTTTTTCTTTTACGCGGGGCATGGGGTACAGTCCAAGGGGGAGAATTACCTTATTCCGGTAAACGCGGACATCAAGAGCGAGTCTTTTCTCCGGTCAAAGGCCCTCCAGGTGCAGGCAGTGCTGGACGAGTTAAACCAGGCGGGGAATGCTCTGAACATCGTGGTGCTGGATGCGTGCCGGGACAACCCCTTTAGCTGGGGCCGGAGTGGGGAGCGGGGCCTGAATGTGGTAGCGGTGCAGCCTGTGGACAGCATTATCGTATACGCCACCAGCGCGGGGAAAACCGCAGGAGACGGTACGGGCCGTAACGGGTTGTTTACCAGCCACCTGCTTACTAACCTGAAAACTCCGGGTCTAGAGGTAACGGAGATGCTCCGGCGTACTGGAGCGGATGTTTCCCGGTTCAGCAACCGGGAGCAGATACCTGCCATATACAACCAGTTTTTCGGAACCGCCTATCTGGGAACCAAGCCAACCGCCCAGGTTGTGCCGCAACCTGCGCCGCAGCCTGCGTCGGTACAGCCGAATCCAAAAGCGGTCGAGTATTACAACAGCGGCAATGAGTATCGCAAGAAAGGGGATTACGACCGCGCGATAGGGGACTACAACCAGGCGATCCGGATCAACCCCAATTATGCGGACGCGTATCACAACCGCGGCGTGGCGTATGAAAAGAAAGGGGACTGGGACCGTGCGATGGCGGACTACGATCAGGTGATCACGCTCAACCCCACTTATGCGTACGCGTATTATGGCCGTGGCAATGCGTATCGCAAGAAAGGGGACTGGGACCGTGCGATAGGGGACTACAATCAGGTGATCACTCTCGACCCCAATTATGCATATGCGTATAACAGCCGTGGCGTGGCGTATCGCAACAAAGGGGATTACGACCGTGCGATAGGGGACTACAATCAGGCGATCCGGCTCGACCCCAATTATGCATATGCGTATTACAACCGTGGCTTGGCGTATTACGACAAAAAGGACTGGGACCGTGCGATAGGGGACTACAATCAGGCGATCCGGCTTGACCCTAATTATGCGGATACGTATTACGGCCGCGGCTTGGCGTATTACAACAAAAAGGACTACGACCGTGCGATAGGGGACTACAGTCAGGCGATTCGGATCAACCCCAATTATGCGGACGCGTATGTCAACCGCGGCTGGGCGTATAGCAACAAAGGAGACTACGACCGTGCGATTGAGGACTACAATCAGGCGATCACCCTCAACCCCAATCATGCGCTCGCGTATAACAACCGCGGATGGGCGTATGAAGAGAAAGGGAACTACCCCCGGGCCCGTGCGGATTATGAGAAAGCCTTACAGCTCGACCCCAATAACAACTATGCGCGGAATAACCTTGAGAGGCTGCGTAAAGCGGGGCATTAGGAGGTACTGTTCATGACGTTGTAAGCTACCCATAAAGCAATACACACCATTGCAGTGGCTTACAAGGGGGTCGCGGCCTTCAGCCTCGATGGGTGGCGTTGTCTTCGCTTCGGCTGATAATACCGTGAAGATATGGAACGGGGGGACTAGGATCATGGCGATACTTCATGACCAAAGAAACCCAGGGTTTTTACCAGGAAACCCCTGGACTTCTGCCGGGCTTCATACCTGCAGGGAGTCGGGCCTGGTTCGTGCCGTGCTGCCTTTCGGGTTGAAGCTGCTGTCCAGCGAGGGGGCCTCCTTTGGGGGGTTTGGGAGGCGTTCAGCTTCCCAAAGTTTTTTAGCGGATATTCTATGCCCTGACGCACCGGTTACCGAACCTGCTGCTCCGTCTCTGTGGGGAAGCCTCTGTTACCGGTGAACTGCATACGTCCTTTACCATCCCACCGCATCATCAAGGCAGCCGCACGTTTGCAGCAAGGCAGACCCCCAGGCTCAGGCTTCCGGCGCACCCTTCAAGGGGCGTACCGGACCCTGCGGCTTTCATGCATCGCCGGGGAACCGGCTTTCCGGGGTTTCCCCCTGGTCCGCGCCGTGCTGCCCTGGGGTTGAAGCTGCTGTCCAGCGGGGGCCTTTCTTGGGGGGTTTGGGAAGCGTTCAAGCCCCCAAGGTTTTTTAGCGGATATTCTATGCCCTGACGCACCGGTTACCGAACCTGCTGCTCCGTCTCTTTGGGGAAGCCTCTGTTACCGGTGAACTGCATACGTCCTTTACCATCCCTCCCTATCATCAAGGCTGCTGTGCGGCCTCCATCAAGGCAGCCGCAGTTTGCAACAAGGCAGACCCCCAGGCTCAGACTTCCGGCGCACCCTTCAAAGGGCGTGCCGGACCCTGCGGCTTTCATGCATCGCCGGGGAACCGGCTTACCGGGGTTTCCCCCTGGTGTGCGCCGTGCTGCCCTCCCGCGTGGTCCTGGGGACTGAGCCTTCCAGCGCACCCTTCAAGGGGCGTGCCGGACCCTGCGGCTTTCATGCATCGCCGGGGAACCGGCTTTCCGGGGTTTCCCCCTGGTCCGCGCCGTGCTGCCCTCGGCTTGAAGCTGCCCTCCAGCGGGGAGCCTTTCTTGGGGGGTTTGGGAGGCGTTCAAGCCCCCAAGGTTTTTTAGCGGATATTCTATGCCTTTCCGCGCCGGTTACCGAACCTGCTGCTCCGTCTCTGTGGGGAAGCCTCTGTTACCGGTGAACTGCATACGTCCTTACCATCCCTCCCTATCATCAAGGCTGCTGTGCAGCCTCCATCAAGGCAGCCGCAGTTTGCAGCAAGGCAGACCCCCAGGGCCAGGCTTCCGGCGCACCCTTCAAAGGGCGTGCCGGACCCTGCGGCTTTCATGCACTGCCGGGGAACCGGCTTTCCGGGGTTTCCCCCTGGTCCGCGCCGTGCTGCCCTGGGGTTGAAGCTGCTGTCCAGCGGGGAGCCTTTCTTGGGGGGTTTGGGGAACCGGTAAAGACCGCCACAGAGTACAAGTCTGGGGCAGCGTATGTGCCGCACTGTTTTGAGCAGCGGGGATATACCGGCCATCGGAGGCCCCGCAGGGCTTCATACCACCAGGCAGGCGGGCAGTGTGTACCCTCTGTCAAGGCTGCTGGGAGGTTCCCATCAAGGTTAGCCTGAGTTCCCCACCTGCTCAGGCTGAGGTGAGACCCTCATCAACGCCTTGGTATTTTTTACTTCCCTATACACATCTCCCGGTTTTCCGGTATGCTTTAGCCATGACATCCCCTGAAATCGCTCGTGAATCGACGATCCCCTTATGAAACGTATTATTTTGAAAGCCGGTGAAGAAAGACGTATTGTTTCAGGCCATCCTTGGGTCTATGATAACGAGGTCGCCCGGATCCTCGGACCAAAAGGCCCGGCAAGCCTTGAGCCTGGGGAGACCGCAGATGTAGAAAGTGCGGGCAAAACCTATTTAGGCAGAGCCTTGGTAAACCCCTATTCTAAAATAATCGCCCGCATATACAGTCCTTCTAAAGAAGGGATCGATAAAGGCTTCTTTAAGCGCCGGATCCGGGAAGCTCTTGCCCGAAGGACCGGCTATGACCTGCGCCGGGAATCTGCCCGAATCGTCTTTGGGGAAGGGGATTTTCTCCCAGGTCTCATCATCGACCGTTTCGTAGGCTGGCCCCAGGAAGTCATGGAAGCTGCCTTTTCAGAGCGGCCCCTCCTGTTCGATCCGGCTGAGTCTGCCCTGGGACCGCCGGGTTCATGGCTTTCGGTGCAGTTCCTCAGCTATGGCATGGATAGCCGCAGGGAAGTAATTTTAGCGGCTCTGGAGGAGGTCTTGGGGAACCTTCCAGTAGGTCAGGACCGCATACCTTTGGGGCTGCCCATAGGGATCATCGAGAAATCTGGAGCCCTGTTTCGGGAACGGGAGGGGCTTTCCCCACGGGAAGGACTCATCACCGGGACGCTTCCTCCCGGAGGAATCCTGATCTTTGAAAACCGCTTTCCCTTTGAGGTGGATCTTGAGCACGGGCAGAAGACCGGTTATTTTCTTGACCAAAAGGAAAACCGCTGCAGCCTCAAGCAATGGATCAATCCTGGGGACCGGGTCTTGGATGCTTGCTCCTATACAGGGAGTTTTGGTATTCATGCTGCCCGTTTCGGCGCTGCTTCAGTACATGCAGTGGATGTTTCCGCTGAGGCCCTAAAACAAGGGGTGCATAATGCCCGGCTCAACGGGGTAGAGGATCGGATTATCCCAGTGCAAGGGGATGTTTTTGATGTGCTGCGAACCTATGAACGGACCCGGAAGGAGCGGTTTGATCTCATCATCCTCGACCCTCCGGCTTTTGCAAAAACCGGCGCTTCCCTGGAAGGAGCCCTCCGGGGATACAAGGAAATTAACCTGAGGGCGTTGAAGCTCCTCAATAAAGGGGGAGTGCTGGTAACTTGTTCGTGCAGCCACGCCTTAGATGAACATCGTTTCAAGCGCATGGTGGCAGAAGCTGCCCAAGATGCGGAACGCCGGCTCATGCAGCTTGATTTTCGGTACCAAGCTCCGGATCATCCCATTCTGCTAGGGTATGATGAATCCTTATATCTCAAATGCGGGGTTTACCGGGTGTTGTAGAACCCCGTAGAACCGTGGAAAGCATCCTCCTGTCAGTGCTGGACTTAGAGCTTATCCTTAAATAATCAATAATAACTCTCCGATAAAAGAACAGGAGGGGAACCATGAAACAAAAGAAATCATGGGAGATATCGGACGCTTTTTGGGAAAAAGCAGCGCCCTTACTGCCCGGTAAAGAACGGAACCCGAACAAGCAGTACCAGCGAAAACCAGGAGGAGGACGGCCTCCCCTGGATTCCCGGAAGACCCTGGAGGCGATTTTTTATGTATTGCGTACCGGAATACCATGGAAAACGCTTCCCAAGGACTTTGGCGCCTCAAGCGCTGTCCACCGTTACTTCCGGCTCTGGTGTGAGGAAGGTTTTTTCAAGGCCCTGTGGGTTGCCGGTCTTGCCTCATATAAGGAAGTCGCCGGTATCCAGTGGGAATGGTTAAGCGCCGGCGGTTGTATGACCACAGTGCCTTTGGCACCAGAAACCGCCGGGAAGAACCTCACGGATCAGGGAAAAAAACAGCAGCAAACGCCCTATGCTCGAAGACGGTGCGGGAGTACCCCGGTCTCTGGTGGTAACCGGAGCTAACCGGCACGACCTGTCTCAGCTTGAAACCCTCCTGGATGCGTTCGTTAGTATCCGCTCTGCTATATTTGAACACCATTAACAGTTGTGTCTTGTGGGCTATAGCGGCGAACCGGCATTAGAACCAGGCGTATTACGGGGATTCATTCCCCATATCAAAGGCCGGGGAGAAGAAAGAACCGGGAAACAGAACCCTGGAAACTATACGGCCCGCCGGTGGGTTATGGACGTTTCCCGTTCCTGGATACATTGCTTCCGAAAACTGCTGGTACGCTTTGAAAAACCGCAAACGTCATACATGGGCTTGCTCATGTTTGCATACGCTTTTATCGCTTTCCCTAAGGCTGATATTATTTAGGGATAAATTCTTAGTCTTGGAATTTATTTGAGGTATTATTATCCTTGAAATCCCTAGGGGAAACCATTATGGTAATATACATAAGGAGCACTTATGGCTAAAATTGTATTAATCGGGGCGAATCATGCCGGTACCGCTGCAGCTAACACGATCTTGGATAACTATCCTCAGCATAAATTGGTTATTTTCGATGGTAATAGTAACATCAGTTACCTCGGATGTGGTACTGCCCTCTGGATTGGACGGCAGATCGATAAGCCCGATGGTCTCTTCTATGCTTCCAAAGATACTTTCACCGCTAAAAAAGCGGAAGTCCTCATGGAAACCGAAGTGAGCCGGATAGATTTCACGGCAAAACAGGTCCATGGAGTAACGAAGACCGGTAAAGAGATCATCGAATCCTATGATAAACTCATCATTGCCACCGGCTCTCTTCCCATCACCCCGAAGATCAAGGGTTTGGACCTCCCCAATGTAACCTATGTCAAGCGTTTTCAGGATGGGCAGCAGATAAACAACCTGCTGGATCAGCCGAATATTAAAACCGTGGCAGTGGTTGGGGCAGGTTATATCGGGGTTGAGCTTGCCGAAGCAGTACAGCGCAGGGGAAAGGAGGTACTTCTTTTTGAAGCCGCCACCACGTCCCTCTCCACTTATTACGACGAATGGTTCACCCATGATATGGATAAGGTCCTGAACGATAAGGGTATTAACCTCCACTTTGGAGAACTGGTCCAAGAAATCGCCGGGACTGATAAGGTCAAGGCCATCATCACCAACAAAGGAGAATACCCGGTAGATTTGGTTATCATGGCCATAGGGTTCCGTCCCAATACAGCCCTAGCTGCCAAAGAACTGGAGACCTTCTCCAACGGCGCATACAAGGTCAACCTCAAACAGGAAACCAGCAGACAGGATGTCTATGCCATTGGAGACTGCGCCACGGTGTACAGCAATGCTCTAGGAACCCAGGCTTATATTGCCTTGGCCACCAATGCGGTACGGAGCGGGGTAGTGGCAGGGCATAACGCCTCGGGAACTCCCCTGGAATCGGTGGGGGTACAAGGGTCCAATGGGATTTGTATCTATGGATACAAGATGGTATCCACCGGACTAAACCTCAAGGCCGCGGAAAAAGCAGGCTTTACCCCGCTCTATACCCAATTCGAGGATACTCAGAAACCGGCGTTTATTAAAGAGGATAACCATAAAGTTAAAATCCGCATTGTCTACGATAAGGCTAGCCGTCGGGTTTTAGGGGCCCAGATGGCCTCATACCAGGATATTTCCATGGGTATCCATCTGTTCTCTCTAGCGATTGAAGAGCACCTCACCATTGATAAACTCAAACTGCTGGATATTTTCTTTCTTCCTCATTTCAACCAGCCCTATAACTATATCACCATGGCGGCCCTCTCAGCTAAATAAGGAGTGATCAGAATAAACCCAGAGCATCGCTTTTTTCATAGAGGAGCGGCTTTTTTCTATGCCCCCTTCCCCTTAAGGATGAAGCCCCAAAAAATCTGAACTGGGTATCTACCCATGAAGCAGGTTCAGATCCGCGGGGCTTTGGTTTTACTTGAGAGGCAAAGGCCGGACTTTGCCTCTTTATTATAAAAAATGAAGGCTTAGCCACTAAAAGGTAAAGGAGAAATCGACAAAATCATCTCAATCTCTGGAAAGGTGATTTTCCTTTTATATTTTGTAAATTTTCAAACCTAAAGCAGTATATAAGGCTTGAGCATATCCAGGAAGGAGCGTATTTTTATAGAGGAGCATATGAATACCATGATTGTTATTGTTGGTGGACTGGGAATTCTGGTAGTGATCATTGCTGTGGTCATTGTGTTGGGGGGTCGTTTAAAGCAAGGCGATTCTAGTCCCTATAAACGGGCTAAGAGTCAGGATATACTGTTTAAACAGGCAAATAAGCGGCTTGAACAAAACCCCCGGGACCCGGAAGCCCTGGTTATCGTAGGGGATATTTATTTTCAGGAACATAATTGGAATGCGGCTTTTAAGACCTATGAAATCTTAACCGAATTATCCCTGACCAACAAGGATATTAATGAATTTGAGGTGCAGCGACGCTATGCTCTTGCAGCTTTAGAGTTGGAAAAAATGGATGAGGCCTATAAAGCCTTGCTCTTAGCCCGGTCCCTAAATTCCTCCGATTTTGACGTAAATTATAACTTGGGGATCGTTGAATTTCAAAGAAGAAATTATGAAAAAGCTGCCTATATGCTTATTCAGGCGTGTAAACAGAACCCTGAACATCCTACGGCGCTTCGCTATCTGGGAGACTCCTTTGTAAATCTTGGTAAATACAAAGAAGCCCTCCCCCTCATCCGTAAAGCCATTGATTTTGCTCCCACTGATAAGGAATGTCTCTATACCTTGGCAACCTGTTATTTTGAGCTGGGCCGGATCGATCAGGCCCTGAGTATCTTCCTGCATCTCCGCCTTGACCCGGTACTCGGAGCCAGTGCTTGTCTCCAGGCAGGGATCATTCATATAACCCAGCATCAAGATGTAAATGCCATCCAAGATTTTGAAATTGGGCTCAAATATGAAAAGACCAGCTCCCTGGACGTGATGACTGAGATGCGATACCGCTTGGCTACGGTTTATCTTGGACAAAATGAAATAGGAAAAGCCTTAAGCTTACTGGAAGTGATCCGTGATAACAACCCAAATTATAAAGACGTCAGTGTTTTGATAGATCGGTATCAGGAACTCAATGCCAATAAAAATTATCAAATTTTTATGTTGGCCCCGAGCGCGGATTTTATCGCCTTGTGCCGTAAGATCGTGTTAAGTTATTATGTGCAAGCGAAAGTAAAAATACTCAATATCACGAATAAAAGCGAATGGGTCGATATAACCACGGAGATCGAAACCGCCAAATGGTCGGATATGATTATATTCCGGTTTGTCCGAACCCTAGGCTCCGTAGGAGAATTGGTTATTCGAGATTTTCATGCCCGTATAAAAGAAGTGAAAGCCGGCAAGGGGATTTGTCTCACTTGCGGTAAATATTCTGAAGAAGCCCGGCGATATACAGAGGCCCGCATCATTGATCTCATAGAAAAAGAAAAACTCATGAATATCTTGAATGTGGTGGATGCCCGGATAAATTCTTCTACTGCGGTGTCGCATAAGTAAGCGGCGTCTATGCCGGGATCAGATGGGTAGAATGGTAAGGAATTCCTCAAACCCCCTGTTCCTAAGAGCAGTGAAAAAGGCAACAAAGTTTTTAGTAGGAGTGAATTTCTATGTTTGTATTAAACCCCTGCCCTGGTGCTTATAGCAATCCCCGTCATGGGGAAAAGACATGCTAAACTAAAAAACAGCCTCTGGTCACTCTTCCCCCACCGGTTTAAGGGATGCTACTACACCCCCTCATGACTAAGCCGTATCAAAAACCACAGAGGACTCCCTCTTTCTGTACAGAAGTCTGCGCTAGAACTCCAGAAAAAACCTTCTCTAACGCCCCTCAAGATTAAAACTTCAACGTGGTTTGATAAGGAATAATCAAGAAGATTCTTATACCCCTCATAGAAATAGTACAAGAATCTTCTTGTTGTTTTTATGGAATACCTCATCTAAACGCAGATAATACGTAAACATATCTACCGGCGTCTATGCTCCTTATGTACGATCCGAGGTATGATGGATAAGAATCCAACTACCAGCTATTACCATAACCGACGCTCCGCTCCCGCCGAGGTTTGTCCATTGCTTCATTCACCCTCAGTTGGCGGCCTTCAAATTCACGCCCGTTAGTACCTGCGATAGCAGCACTTGCTTCTTCATCGCTACTCATTTCGATAAATCCAAATCCTTTAGAATTGCCGGTTTCACGATCGAAAATGATCTTAGCAGAGGCAACACTTCCAAAACCTGAAAACAGATTACGAAGCCCATCTTCGGTGGTGTTGTACGAGAGATTACCGACATACAATTTCTTGGCCATTGAGAAAATTCCTTCACCCGGATTAAACCAATTCATACTGATTTTATGCGTCCGGGCACGCTGTTATTCACGCCCATTAACCATGGACGACTCCAATCTCCTGGGAGGAATAATTCTCCCCTGGGAGCTTATGGGATGCAAAAATAAGACAAACCTGGATTGAGCAGAACATTGAGAAGAGAAAAGCAGAATCCTTAAACTTTCGAAAACCGGTACATCTAAAACAGAATCACCATACCACAACATATTCAAAAACGTATCCTATTGTCATGAATAACCATATCCTAGTTTTCCCATAACGTCAAGCATTATTTGTCTTTTTTGTATATTTTTTATAAATTTTGTAATAACTAATGATTATTTTTTTAAATGCTTGAAAAAGCTGATATTTTGTAAACCTTTTTTATAATACAAAAGTTTAGAAAAAAAATTAAAAAAGTAATTTGATAGTCCCCTGGATGTCCTTGACTGCCACACCCGGCTACCCTCTTGGATAGCTAGGCTAGGTAAAGGGATCGTGGAACAGGGAACTTTTTCGATCCCTTCCAGAATACGCTGATCCGTACCCCATCCTGGTGAGCTAATTTCAATGAGGAAATTTCCTTCACCTTTTTAGGACCACAACCGCATACATAGTTTCATTTCTATGGGTTTATCCTGATTATACCCTTCTCAAACTTGCCGCTAGGTCATAAGTAGGTTAGTATAGTAAAACTATGTTTGATGACTGTATTATCATGGCTGGAGGGTCCGGAACTCGGCTCTGGCCTGCAAGTAATTCAAAACGGCCCAAGCAGTTCCTGACAGTCTGCCGGGGCGTTTCCAATACTGGGGATTCCCTGGGGGGCAATACCTTTTTCCATGCTGCCCTTGAACGTGCTTTGGCATTGATTGATAGAGCCGGAGATGGACGGGTTATCATCATTGCCGGAGAAAGGCATATACCCTTTATCATCGAAGCCTGTGGGCTTTTGAGTGGACCCTTGAGGGATCGGCTGGTCCTTATCCCTGAACCAGAGGCGAAAAATACCGCTGCGGCCATTGCCTTGGGAATCACCTATGTTCAAAGGGTATCTAAAGGTAAACGGACCATCCTGGTGCTCACCAGCGATCATAGTATTCAGCCTTTGGAAGTTTTTAAGGCAAATGCCATCACCGCAGAAGCCTTTGTCCGGCAAGAGAAGCTGGTGGTTTTTGGTATTCCCCCTCGTGCTCCAGCAACCGGATACGGGTATATCGAAACTGCAAAAGGGCTTTCCCTGCCTGAGAATTCAGGGGCCAGGGTATTCCAGGTTGCCTCATTCCGAGAAAAACCGGATAGATCCGTGGCGGAACGATTCGTTGCCGCGGGAAATTTTTACTGGAATTCCGGGATGTTTGCCTTTTCTTCGGATTTTATGTTGCTTGAATTTAAGCGCCATGCTCCAGAAGTCATAGCTCCCTTTATCCAACTTCCGGTACCGGAGGAAAGGGCTTATAAAAATACCCAAGGCATACGGATTCTTACTACATGGTCAGGTTTACCAGCCGTGTATGAGCAGGTGCAGACTACTTCTTTTGATTATGCTATAGTGGAAAAATGTACCCAAACCGTGATGGTAGCCGCGGATTTTACCTGGCTGGATGTGGGAAGCTGGGATGAATACGAGCGGCTGGTGGGGGATGCGGGCTCAGAGGTATACCAAAGCGGAGGGAAACCCTGTTTTGTTGATGCAGATATACCGGTGGCCCTTTGCGGGGTGGAAGACCTAATCGTGGTGGTCCGTTCAGGTAAAGACGGCACTGCTCCTTCGGTGTTGATTGCCAAACGGGGAGAAACCCAGCGGGTTAAGGAGATTGTCGAAAAGATCCGCGCCGCAGGCAGGACAGAACTCCTTTAAGGGTACGGCCCTCCAAGCCCTTGGGTAGCGTTTCATATTTGACCGGACTTTTCGGCGCTCCCTTGTCCCAAAGTCCAAGTCGTTTGATCAAAGACTGCTCCCACCTTCTGTCTCCAGGTATCTTACTGATGGGCATTTTCGGAGGTTTCTAGGTAAGCAGGGAGGGTGCCGGAATACCCTAACAAAGGGGTGCGTAGGGTATCATGATTTCCCTCTTACTATGTATCGAATGGAAGTTACGAATTTTTCTAATATACAGAACGACATTGATATGATATACTGGCTCAAAATATAGAGAAGAGAGAAAGCAAGAACCAATTAATCCGCAGTTTTGCGGATTATACTTACATGAAAGCGAGGTTTTAATATGGTTATTCTTACACTGAATTGCGGATCATCCTCTGCCAAGTATCAGGTATACGACTGGGATGCGAAGGATATTCTGGCCGTAGGAGTCGTGGAAAAGGTTACTTTTGCAGGTTCTTTTATTGGTCATAAAGCCAAGGGTAAGCAAGAGTACACGGTCCAGCATGACTGCCCAACTCATACGGAAGCGGTGAATCTCATTATCAAGACCCTGACTGATCCGGAGTATGGGGTCATCAAAGACATGAGTGTCATCAAGGCCGTAGGGCACCGGGTACTCCATGGGGGGGATAAGTTTACTAAGTCGGTCATTGTGGATGATGCCGCGATGAAGGCCTTCAATGAGGTGAAGGATCTAGGGCCCCTGCATAACCCCGCTAATATCATGGGTATTGAGGCTGCCAAGAAAGTGCTTCCCGATGTACCTCATTGTGCGGTGATGGATACGGCTTGGCATCAAACCATGCCCCCTGAATCCTTCCTCTATGCCATGCCTTATGAATGGTACGAGAAGTATGCGGTCCGTCGTTATGGATTCCATGGGACCTCTTTCCTCTATACTGCGAAACGAGCCGCAGTGCTTCTTGGAAAGGATCCCTTCAAGACGAACCTTATCATTGCCCATTTGGGGAACGGTTCTTCCATAAATGCGGTTAAAGATGGCTGTTCTTTCGATACTTCTATGGGCATTACCCCTCTAGAGGGACTGGTCATGGGAACTCGTGCAGGAGATGCCGACTTGGCAACGCCCTTCTATGTAATGCGCAAGACCGGAATGAGCCCTGGGGAAATGGAAAATACGCTGAACAAGAAGTCCGGTCTCTTGGGTATTACCGGCCAATATGCCGACCGCCGGGACATCCAGGCTGCGGTACTGAAAGGGGATACCCGGGCACGGCTTGCCCAGGACATGGAAGCCTACCGGGTAAAGAAATACATCGGCGCTTACAAGGCGATCCTGGGCCGAGTAGATGCCCTGGTCTTTACCGCAGGGGTTGGGGAATTCGCCACCTTCATGCGGAAGAAGATCCTCCAAGGGCTTGAAGGCATCGGTATTGTCTACGATCCTGAAAAGAACGATCTCTCCCATACTCGGAATACCGAGACCCGGATTTCTACAGATACCTCTCCCATACCGGTATTCGTTATTCCCACAGACGAGGAATTGGTCATGACCGAAGATGCCTATGCTTTGATGAAGGGAACTTATGACGTCCACACGAAGTTTACTTATTCCTTCCAGAGTAAGGACTATGTAAACAAGGGAAGAGTCGTAGGTCTTAAGGAAGAACTAGCCAAGCACCCCGAACTAAAGTCTATTATTGCCGAGGCAACATAAGACCCGGTGTATCAGGAAGCACCCGGTCCCTTTATATGGAGAAAAAGCTCTTTTTTCAGGGTTATAAAAAAGGGTGCCTGCTTCTTGATACGCCTGATCCCCAGGATGCTTCTTGACAAAACTTATGGATTGATGATAGTTTCTTAAAAGCACAAGCACTTTTGGGCGCTTGGCTCAGCTGGTTAGAGCGCCACGTTTACACCGTGGATGTCAGAGGTTCAAATCCTCTAGCGCCCAAATGTTCTTACGGTAAAGTCTGTAGAGGGCTCTTCTCCACCAGCCTGTCAAGGGGAAGGAGCTCCAGTTTCCTCTTCAGTATTAATGAAAATCCCCCCACCTGACGCCGGTCTCCACGCTCACCCGGAGGGGAATCTTGAGGGTAATCGCGGTTTCCATTTCCTGCTGAACCAGTTGAGCCGTCACTGCAGCATGAGATTGAGGAACTTCCAGGATGAGCTCGTCATGGACTTGTAAGAGCATCCGGGCAGGGCTGTTTTCCGCGGTAAGCCGCTGATCCAGCCGTACCATGGCGGTTTTAACGATGTCCGCAGCAGAACCCTGGATAGGGGTATTCACCGCCTCCCGCTCTGCCCCAGCTTTCTCGGTCTTGTTCCGGGAATTGATAGCAGGGATAGCCCGGCGCCGGCCCAAGATGGTGGTAGCATACCCGGATTCCTCGGCTTTTTTAATGAGTTCGTCAATGAAACCACGGATTCCCGCATAGGTTTTGAAGTAGGCTTCAATAAAGGCTGCGGCATTGCTGCGGCTTATGCCCAAAGCGTTGGCAAGCCTGAAGGCGCTCATGCCGTACATCACCCCAAAGTTGATGGTCTTGGCAATGCGGCGCTGATCCCCCTGCACTTGGGTTTCATCAATACCGAAGATCAAGGCTGCGGTCTGGGCATGAACATCTTTGCCTTCTTTGAAGGCAGCGATGAGATTTGCATCTTCTGAGAGGTGGGCCAAGACCACCAGTTCTATTTGGTTGTAGTCTGCGGATATGAGTACCTTTCCCGGACCCGCAATAAATGCCTCCCGGATCCGGCGGCCCGCTTCATCCCGGATGGGTATGTTTTGTAAATTCGGATCCCGGCTGGAAAGACGACCGGTCACCGTCCCGGTTTGGACAAAACTGGTGTGCAAACGGCTTTCAGCATCGGCCATATCCGCCAAGGTATCCACATAGGTAGACTTGAGCTTTGCCAGGGTCCGGTGCCGGAGGATGAAGGCCGGTACCGTATCCTCCCGCGCCAACTCTTCCAGTACCTCCACATCGGTGGAATACCCGGTCTTGGTCTTCTTACCGGGCTTGAGTTTCCTTTCGGTAAAGAGTACTTCCTGGAGCTGTTTGGGAGAAGCTAAATTGAATTCATGGCCCACCAGTTTATAAGTTTCCTCCTGGATCTGCTGTAATTCAGTGGATAACTCAAGGCCGTAGGCTCTGAGGACCTCTTTTTTAATCTGTATACCCACCCCTTCCATTTCCGCCAGAACCGGGAGCAAGGGCATTTCCAATTCTCCGAAAAGCCTCAGGGATGCTGCGTGGTATTGCAACCTCGGTTCCAGCAATAGCCGTAACCGCATACATAGATCCGCATCCTCTGCAGCATACCGGACCGCAGTTTCCAAAGGTACCTTATCAAAGGTACTGTCCTTGGGAACGATGTCTTTATAGGATAGAGGATGGTACCCAAAGTGGAAAATCCCCAATGAATCCAGGGAGTAGTTCTTCCGCTCAGGGTAAATAATCCAGGCGGCGACCATAGTATCCCAGATCCTGCACTGCCACCGGGGTATACCCCAGCCCCGGGAAACTTCGTAGTCGTATTTGGCGTTATGCGCGATGATGGTCATAGCCGGATCCGCAAGCAAGGGGGCGAGCCTGTCCCGTACCTGCTCAGGGGGAAGAAAGGGAGCGGTCCCCTCATGGGGAGCCAGAGGAACATAGACCGCTTCCTTGGGTTCGAGGGCCAAGGAGATACCCACTGGATGGGCATGCCAGGCATCCAGGGAATCAGTCTCAAAATCTAGAGCGAAAAAGCCCTGGTTCCGAGCCTGCTCCAAAAGAACTTCCAAGTCCCCCAGGTTTAATAGGACTTTATAGGTACCTTCACCCAAGAGGGCCGGATCCACGGATATGGATTCCCCTGGATTTTCCTCCTGGGAATCTTCCCCAGAGGCGGCTTTCGGCTCTGACTTTGGCGGGGCAGGTTCCTGCAGCGGTTTAGTTCCTTCAGAGAGTAGGACATCAGCAGGGACCGGAGTATCCATTCCAGGGTCTAAAACTTTGGCGCTCTGCCGTACCCCTTCCCGTAAGAGCACTCGGGCCCCGGCAGCACGGTCCAGATTTTCCACCGAAAGAGCATCCAGCGTAAAAACCCCGCCGTCGTTCTGATTGAGGGATAGGGGAACCTCATATTCCAAGGTGATGAGGGATTTGGAGAGATAGGCCATGGCTTTACCTTGAGCGAGTTTCTTGCCAATGGCTCCTTCAATGCCTGCAAGGTTTTGATAAATTCCATCCAAGGAACCGTAGCGGGTAATGAGTTTTACTGCGGTCTTTTCACCGATTCCTGTAACCCCAGGCACATTGTCAGAACTGTCTCCCATAAGAGAGAGCAGATCCAGCACCTGGTCAGGGGTCACGCCCCATTGGGCCTTCACTTCAGCAGGACCCACCAGTTCGTAGGGGCTGCTCCCCCCGAAGGTATTGACTTTCGAAGGCCGCAACTCATAGATACCCTTACTCACCAGTTGAAGCAGGTCTTTATCTCCTGAAAGGATGTAGCAGTACCGGTTTTCCGCTGCACATCTTCGCGCTAAAGTCGCGATGATGTCATCTGCTTCGTAACCCTCTGCCCGAAAAAGGGGAACCCCCAAAACGGTAAGGAATTCTTCTATAAGGGGAACCTGATCATGGAGATCCTCCGGGGCTGCCTGCCGATGGGCCTTGTATTCCGGGTACTGCTTGTGCCGGAACGTAGGGGTCCGAGAGTCAAATACCACGGCTAGACGGAGAGGCTTCTGAAGGATACCGGTTTTATCCACCCCAACCCCAGGAGCCCCCTCATACAAAAGGCTCACCAAGGTTCGGGCAAACCCCGCCAGGGCTGAAATATTCCGGCCTTCACGGTTCCGTAAGGGCCGGTTTACCAAGGCAAAATAAAAACGATAGATAAAGGCATACCCGTCTATAAGATACAAAGGCGGCTTACCGGTAATTCTTGAAGGCATGGCTTTTCACTTCTTTATGTTCCCCTTTTCCTTGGAAAACGGGGTAGTTACAACCGTATATCAAGACACGAGGGGATTCCCGCGCTTGCGTATACCGAAGTCCTTCTCAAGGGGCTCGTTTGGAGGGTTTGTATCTGGGAACGAAGCAGGGTCATCTGTTTTGCCAGCCCATCCCGGTTTCGTTGTAACCGAACACGTACCTCCTCCTTACGAGCTTCCAGGATAGTTTTGAGGGTAGTAATATCGCTTCGTTGAGCCTTTGCAGGATAGGTAGCACGGTAGAGCTTTTCTAAGGGAAGGACCGCCTTTTGAATAGAAAAGACTTCTCGTCCAATTTTTTCTTCCAACTCTACATAGAAGAGGATGTCTTCACTCCCCCCATTTGCTATCGCCTCATACTGCTTATCCAGAACCGCAAGATAGGAATCAAACCGGGTCTGTTGGGCCAACAGGAGATATTTGAGCCGTTCCAGCATGGCACGGCATTGGTTAAAGGAAGACCCTTCTCTATCCGTCCTCCCTTTTTTCTCTTTCTTCTCGAGACTCTTGGACACAGACCCCTGAAATACCCCGATCATACCAGTCCTAACCGGAAATATTAACGCCGGTCCGGGAGGCGGCTACACTGCTTTCAAAGGACGTTTTGGTGATCGCTTCACCCCAGGCTCCCCGCAGTTCAATGACCATATCCCGAATACTGAGGATGCGCTGTATATCCAGGGTAATATTCACCTCTAAAAGCTCTTGATTAAACCAACTGTACAGGGAGAAGAGGTTCCGCGCGATTTCGCCGCCCACCTCAAAATCCAGGGATACCATTAATTCAGAGATGATCTCTTGAATTTTTAAGATGGATTTACCTATTGGTTCAATTGTATCGGGGTTCTTTTTTTCCTGATACTGCTCTAAGAGCTCTACACCCTGGTCCAGGTATTTTACCGCTTCATTATAAAGCATAATGATGAGTTGTCCCTGACCGGCGGTCTTGATCCTGGTCTCCCGGTATACAGATACTGCATTAGTATTACTATTAGCCAAAATGTCCCCTCCATAATATATATTATATCAAAAATAGATCGGTACGGTGTAATGAATACACGGTATACCTTTTTTATCGGCGTACTCTATCTGATTATAAGAGGCTTTTATGTTTTATTATAGGGGGATTGTTATAATTCACGCATCCTAGTATGCTTTTCTCGTAAGAGACTTTTTCAAAATGTCAAATTTTGAAACTGCCACCTGAGATGTAAGGAAAAAAGTGGCTTTAGACCGCTTGTTCTGAAGCCGGTTTCATGGAAAACGAAGTTTCCGCTCTCACGGGAGTTTTGAAACAGGCTTAACTTGTTATGCTTTATAAAGATACTACTATATGAACAACATAGATCAGGGTTTTACCATAGGAGATAAGACCTATACTGCCCGCCAGGTGCTCACCATCGCGGAATTGGGGACTTCCCACGCCGCAGATCCGGTAAAAGCCCGGGAACTCATCCATGCCGCCGCAGAGTCCGGTGCGGAGTGTATCAAATTTCAAATGGTGTATGCCGATGAAATTCTCCATCCCAATACCGGGGAAGTGAGTTTACCCGGCGGGGCTATCCAGCTTTACGAGCGGTTTAAGCGCCTTGAAGTAGATCCCGGTTTTTTTGAAGAACTGAAGGGTTATGTGGAGTCCAAAGGACTTTTATTTCTCTGTACCCCCTTTGGCGTGAGGAGCGCCCGGGAAGTACAAGCACTACGGCCTCAGGTCTTGAAGATCGCCTCTCCAGAGTTGAATCATACGAAGCTGCTCAGGGAAATCGCCTCATATCAGAAACCGGTTTTTCTTTCCACTGGGGTTTCAAAACTCGGGGACATTGAAGATGCCCTCGGAATCCTTTCCCCGCAAAGCATACCGATTTGCCTCCTCCACTGCGTTACTGCCTATCCTGCACCGGTGACCGAGTATAACCTCCGCATCCTGAAAAGCCTGGCTTCAGTGTTCGGCCTCCCCGTCGGCCTGAGCGACCATAGCCTTGATCCAGAGCTGGTCCCGGTTTTGGGGGTCGCCTTAGGCGCCGGGGCCATTGAAAAACACTTCTGTCTGTCTCGCAGGGATTCGGGCTTGGATGATCCCATTGCTTTACCGCCCGCTGATTTTGAGCGGATGGTCCGGGCTATACGGAATGCTTCGGAAATGGACCCGGTCGCCCTCATCGAGGTGATTGCTCAGGAGCGGGGGGCCTCATTAGTCCAGGCAGTTTTGGGAGACGGTGTAAAACGGCTTGCCCCTTCAGAGGAAGCGTATTATGAGCGGACCAACCGGTCTTTGCATACCCTCCGGGACATTCAGGAAGGGGAACTCATCACGGCAGATATGGTTGCGGTCCTTCGCACGGAAAAACTCCTACGTCCCGGCCTTCCTCCGTCATGGGAAAGTCGAATCATCGGCAGAAGAGCCCGGACTTTTATCCCCGCAGGGGAAGGGATCCGCTTTGAAGACATCTAGGAGCCGGTGCGCTAGGGGATTGTACGTTGAGGCTGATTGGACGCGCTTCTTTCAAGAGCTGCTATACTTCACGGCCTGTTCCCCGGATATTCCGTTGCCTTTCAAGGTTGTTAGCCCTTCTCCTTGTATAACCATACCCTTAACGCACGAGACCCCCTAGGGCTTGTACTGTACCGTAACCGGCCCGATCATGGTCCGTTCAGCTTCGCTGGTTCCAAAGTAACGGGCCTTGGCCTGGATTTCCCGAGAAGCGCTGCCGATTTCCACCGGAGCCTGGTACACCACCCGGTTCTCTCCCCTGAGGCTTGCCTCTACATAGATCTGATAGGTTCCAGGAGGAACCGGCGCGCCCTTTTGATCGGTACCGTCCCACTGGTACTGCAGGAGCCCTGCCCGGGGAGTCGCAGCGGTAAAGGCATCTATCTGAGCCTGGTTCATTCGAGCAAGCCCGGATTGCTTGACCCATTGGGGTAAGGACTGGGGCCGCCGTTCCCAACCGCCTTGAGCGGTAAACCGGGTAGCGTAGATGGTTTTGACGACCCGATCCTGGGCATCTTCAACCCAGACGGCGAA
>JAITAI010000035.1 GCA_031284195.1 Treponema sp. | reverse complement strand
CGATACTTCTTTTAAGAAATCCCTGGAAACAAAGTCTGACTCAACCGGGAGTTTTCCGGCCTGGCAGTACTGTTCCTCCTGCTTGCTTACCTTAAAACCTGCAAGCCCCGAGTGGCACAGAGACCCCTAATCCCCCGGTTACTTCGGCAAGAAAAACTTTTAGACATCTCCCCATATTCATCGTTAGGTGGGTATGGTTCTACAAGAATGCGTTCATTTTCCTGAGAGAGGATTGTTTCATTCAGTTGAGGGGATAACAAAGAAAACATAAGGAGAGATTCCCCGGTTTTTATGGGGGCCTCACCGGTCTTTGTGAGAAACTCCCCGGTCTATTATGAGGGATTCCCTGGTTTTTGTGAGAAGCTCCCTGGCTTTTATGAGAGGCTCTCCGGTTTTTGTGAGAAACTCTCCGGTCTAACATGAGGGATTTTCCGGTTTTTATGAGGAGGGCCCCGGTTTTTGTGAGGGCCTCGTTACCGTTTATGAGGGGCTTACAGGCTTTTGCGAAAACTCGCCGGTCTTTTGCGGGGAAACCTGGGAAAAGGCGGCCCTCTGCCTCTGGTTGGGACTGCATCTGCCTATCAGAACTGGGCCCCTTATATATTTTTGTTCAGAACGCTATACTAATCTAACATGTCGGAATACAGAACTGAACGGGTAGGGCGTCTTATCCAAGAAAAAATCGGCGCCCTTATTGTGGAAGGTAAAATCAAAGATCCCCGGGTACACCCTTTTCTTTCTATTACCCGGGTTTCGGTATCCAGGGATTTTGCCTGGGCTGAGGTGTATGTCTCTAACTGTAAGCCCCAGGGAAACCTGATCAAAGGGGTTGCCGGGCTGCAAAGCGCCGCAGGCTTTATACAGAGCCAGATTGCAGGACAGATGCATATACGTCAAACCCCTCGGCTTCGCTTTCATGAAGATCCGAGTATTCGGGAAGGATTTGCGTTGATCCAGAAGATCGAAGATCTGCACGGCGCTGAAAACCTGGATCGCCATGAGGAGGAGTAAGTTCGGAGCAGGGGAAACTTCGGGTTGCCTCTTGTTGAACAAAAGATCGGGAATCACTTCCTTTGAAGCGCTGGAAGGGGTGAAACGAGCCTTTGCCACGGATAAGGTCGGTCATACCGGTACCCTGGATAAATTCGCCTCAGGGCTGCTTCTGGTGTTGGTCGGTAGGGCGGTAAAACTCTCCTCCTGGTTTTCCGGGATGGACAAACAGTATGAAGGGACCATTTGTTTCGGCATGGAGACCGATACCCTGGACCCTGAAGGAGTTCTCGTGGCTGAAGGGAGGATTCCTTCCCAGGAGGAACTTGAGGCCGCGCTTCCCCAGTTCCGGGGGGATATACTCCAGGCTCCGCCTGTGTATTCGGCGGTCCACGTACAGGGGCTGCGCTCCTCCCAACTTGCCCGGAGGGGAAAACCGGTGGCGCTGGACAAACGGCCCGTATCGGTATATGCCCTGGAACTCAAGGGCTATGAAGTTCCCAGCGGGGAATATTCCTATGCGCAGATCCGGGTACACTGTTCAAAAGGTACTTATATCCGCGCATTAGCCCGGGACCTGGCCCGGGCAGTAGGGTCCCGTGGGTATCTTACTGCCTTGCACCGGACCTGGATTGCCGGGTTTCATGTTTCCCAGGGGGTAGTCCTAGAGGATACGACGGATCCTGCACCGCTGCTTGGGGAGGCGCTGCGGCCTATTGACCAATCGGTCCTAGAAGCTCTGGGGATACCCTATTTGAGGATGAACTCTGAAGCGGTTGTGCAGATGATCCATGGTAAGCCCTTGGATGACCTTATTGATGAAGCTACCTTGCGCCATCCTCCTCAAAAGGGCTCTGCGGTTCTGTATGCCGGTGTTTTAGATGAAGTAGGGGATTTAGTCGCTCTTATCGAAAAGAGAGAAAAGAAAAAAAACTGGAGTTATGGATATGTCTATGCGCGTCATTGACTGGCAAGCATTGGTAGGAGGAACACTGAATATCCATGAGCAGACCGCTATGACCATTGGGGTTTTTGATGGGGTACATCGGGGACACCAGGCGCTTATAGCTAAGACTCTTCGGCGGGGACTCATTCCTACGGTGATCACCTTTTGGCAGAGTCCTAAACGGATCCTGAACCCTGAAACCTATGGGGGGGATATTGTCAGTCTTTCCCAAAAGCTTGCCATCTTTGAAGACTTAGGGGTTTCTCAGACGATTCTCATTGACTTTTCAGAAAATTTTAGTACACTGAAAGGACAGGAATTCATCGATGCCTTGATCCGGTGGGGGAAGCTCGCGTATCTTGTTATCGGCAGTAATTTCCAGTGTGGGTACCGGCTTGATACAGATGCGGCTCGTATCAGCGCGATGAGTGTAGAGCGGGGAATCATCACCGATGTGGTCCCTCCTGTGGAAGAAGGGGCCTTACCGGTAAGTTCAAGCAGGATCCGCGCCGCTATAGGAGCCGGGGATTTCACCCAGGCCCGGGTAGTCATGGGTAGGAATGTGGCCATTGATGTGGGGGGGATATCTCCTATATCCGGAACAGGAGGGTTGGTTTTTGACCTCGCTTCCTCTTACCGGGTTATTCCCCCTGAAGGCCGCTATAGAGTTGTAGTATACGGGCAGGGGAGGGGAAATGCAGGGAAGGGTACCGAGGTGGAAATTTCCATCAGTGCTGGAAAAATCTGCATCCCTTCAGATGGTAGGGTCCCCATACAGGTAGGATACATAGAATTTGTAAACCTATAAAACGGTTTTTTCCCCAGTCGTTTCAAAACCAAGGGAGTTTTGAAACTGGCTCAAGTGTATAGTTTTGATGGTACTCAAGGAGTGTAATAACAATGGCACTAAATAAGGAACAGGTAATCTCTATCGTGCATAAGTTCGGTAAAAATGAGCACGATACCGGCACCTCGGAAGTTCAGGTTGCCCTGCTGACTGAGCGGATAAATCAGCTCACCGAGCACTGCAAGCAATTTAAGAAAGACAAATCCAGTCAGCGGGGTTTATTGATTCTAGTCGGTCAACGCCGGCGTATGTTGAAATATGTTCAGCGTACGGATATGGAAAAGTACCGGTCGCTCATTAAAGCGCTGGGACTCCGCAAATAAGGAAATTATGGTTCAACGCGTAACATACGAAATAGCGGGAAAAGAACTGATGCTTGAAACAGGCCGAATCGCAAAACAGGCCAATGGTGCGGTTTTTGCCCAGTACGCCGGTTCAGCAGTCATCGCCACGGCCTGTTGTTCAGAAGATGCGGTAGAAGGGCTTGATTATGTCCCGGTAACCGTGGATTACAACGAAAAATACTACGCTGCGGGAAAAATCCCCGGAGGTTTCATCAAGCGGGAAGGCCGGCCCAAGGATAAGGAAATCCTCGTATCCCGGCTCATAGATCGGCCCATGCGGCCCCTTTTTGAGAAGCGGTTTGGCCGGGAAATTCAGGTAGTACCTACCACGGTCTCTACGGATCAGGTCAATCCTCCAGACATCCTGGCCATCATTGCCTCTTCTGCAGCAGTGTACCTTTCAGACATTCCGTTTAATGGTCCCATCGCAGGAGTGCGGATTTGCCTGGTGCAAGACGAACTGGTGGTGAACCCTACCTACGATCAGATCGAAAAATCCAGTCTTGAAATCGTCGTGGCCGGTACCAAAGCGGGGATCACCATGGTGGAGGGAGGGGCTGCGGAAGTGAGCGAAGATCAGATGATCCGTGCCCTGGAAAAGGCCCAAGAGGTGATCATTGAACTCTGTACCTTACAGGAGCAGCTCCGAGGGCTTGCAGGAAAGGAAAAGCTGTCCCTCACGGAGAATACCTTGGAACTGGAAAATCAGGAGGCCATCCGTAGTTTGGCCTATCCTCAATTGGAAAGGGCCTGTTTCCTTAAGGGTAAACAGGAACGCCACGAGGCTATCCATCAAGTTAAAGGGGACCTCCAGGGACAATATGCGGAGCAGCTTGCCGATGAAGCCCAGAAGAAACGGTTTGATGCGCTCTTTGAGGAGATGGAATATAAGATTCTTCGTTCTGCGATCCTGGATAAGGGACTGCGGGTGGACGGCCGGGGGACCGAAGACATCCGGGATATAAGCTGCGAAGTAGGGGTTCTCAAGCGGACCCACGGGTCGGCTCTTTTTACCCGAGGTGAAACCCAGGCTTTGGTGGTTACCACCTTGGGTACGGTTTTTGATGAACAGGTCTACGATGACATTGAAGGGGATAAGCGGGAAAATTTCATTCTCCATTATAATTTCCCCCCTTATTCCGTGGGTGAAGTGGGCCGTTTGGGTACAGGCCGAAGGGAAATAGGCCATGGAAACCTAGCCCGGCGTTCTCTTGAACCCATGATTCCCTCCAAAGAGGTTTTTCCCTATACGGTCCGGGTGGTCTCGGAAATCATGGAATCCAACGGTTCCTCTTCTATGGCCTCGGTTTGCGGCGGTACCCTCTCGCTGCTCCATGCAGGGGTGCCCATGAAGAAACCGGTAGCAGGTATTGCCATGGGGCTCATCACCGAAGGAGACCGGTATGCCGTGCTTTCAGACATCCTGGGCGAAGAGGATCACCTAGGGGATATGGACTTTAAGGTGGCAGGCACTAAAGAAGGTATCACCGGTTTTCAGATGGACATTAAGATCGCCGGGGTAAGCCCGGAGATTATGCGGAAAGCCCTGGATCAAGCCAAGCGAGGCAGACTCCATATCCTCCAGGTTATGCAGGAGACCATCAGCAAGCCTACTGCTCAGATCAGCGAGTATGCTCCCAAGATCCTCAGTTTCAAGATCGAGGTGGATAAGATCGGCGCTCTCATCGGGCCAGGAGGCAAAAACGTCAAAGCTCTCTGTGAACAGTACGGGGTCAGTATCAATACCGAGAACGACGGAACCGTTACGATTTATGGAAAAAACGCTTCCGCTGCAGAGGATGCCAAGACTGCGGTCTTAGGCATTGTATCAGACCCAGAAACCGGACGAATTTACCACGGTACGGTTAAACGGATCACAGACTATGGGGCATTTGTAGAAATTCTCCCGGGTAAAGAAGGGTTGGTGCATATTTCCAAGCTTTCCCGGCAGCGTATCCTGGCAGTTACGGATGTGCTCAAAGAAGGACAGGAGATCCCGGTCAAGCTCCTGGAAACGGATAAGGCAGGACGATTGAACCTTTCTTATATCGATGCCATTGATCCTACCGGGGACGAAGGTCCCCGCAGGGATGAGCATCGCCGGGAGTTCGGTCACCGGGACGAACGGCCCCGCCGCCGTTGAGCAGTCATGGCAGCTCAGGATTTGGAAATAGCCGTATATAAACACGAGCCGGATATCAGGCTTCCCCAGTATGAGACCTCTGGAGCATCGGGGATGGATATTCGGGCCTTTCTTGAGCAGGGGGTGTGTATTTTTCCTTTAGAGCGGGTACGGATTCCTACAGGACTCATCTTCGAAATTCCTCCAGGGTATGAAGCCCAGGTCAGACCCCGTTCAGGCTTGGCCTGGCGGCACGGAATCACGGTTTTAAATGCCCCGGGAACCATTGATTCTGATTACCGGGGCGCCTTGGAAATCATGTTAATCAATCTTGGATCCGAGCCTTTCACGATCAACAACGGAGACCGGATCGCTCAGTTGGTCATTGCCCCGGTGAGCAAGGTCATACTGAGGGAAACCGATTCGGTATCGGTAAGCATCCGGGGAACAGGAGGATTCGGATCCACAGGAGTCTAACATGAGTACCCGCCGTTCTCTATCCTGGACCCTGTTCAAGTATATTATTTCTGAAGCGGTATTCTCCTTTGTAGTGGCGTTTCTTTTTTTCTTTATTATCTTTTTTGTGAATCAATTGCTGCTTATGGCCCAGGAAATATTAACCAAGAAGGTGCCTTTTCAACAGGTTGCCCTCTTGGTCCTCTATTCCCTTCCCCAGGTCATTGCCTTGTCAGCTCCTTTTGCCGCTCTGGTGGGAACCCTTATGACCATCGGGCGGCTTACTTCGGATAATGAGATCCTGGTGATGCTTTCCTCTGGCCTTTCCTACAGTAACATCTTTATTCCTGCGCTGACCGTGGGTTTGTTTATTTCCATCTTTTCCCTTATTGCCAATGACATACTCCTCCCCGCAGGAACCGTGCAATTTTACCGGCTTTACCGGCGTATCCTGACTTCCACTCCTGCCCTGGAATTGGGGGCCAATTCGGTGAAGCGGTTCAAGGATACGGTGATCGTTACCGGGGAAGTAACGGGTAATTCCATTACGGATGTGTTCATCCTGGATAAGACCAGCGATGGGGAACGGCGACTCATCATGGCAAAAGAAGCGGAACTCAAAGACGCGGGGAAGGAAGGGCTCAGCCTGGATCTCTCAGAAGCCTTTGTACAGTCTTCAAAAGAACTAAGCCGCCAGGACTATGACTATGCTTCAAGTGGATTTCTCCGGTATTGGGTGCCCCAGGAAGATATGATCCAGGCGGTTTCATCCATCGGTCCCAGCCAAATGAGTTCCACTGATGTGGGCCGGGAAATTCAAAATAAAGAGGTAAACCTGGAAGGAAGACTGGATGAACGGTACAACAAAGTCCTGATTCAGGCTCTGGCTTTGGAAGACAGCCTTCGTAAAGGCCCGAAGAACGAAGCATGGAACCGCCGGGCAGCGAACTTTTCCAACTTGGCAACCGAAACCCAAGCCGTCACGGCCCTTAAAAAAGACCGAAGTCTTCATATTTATCGAGTGGAGTATTATAAAAAGTTTGCTATCCCCTTTGGCGCCTTATCGTTGGTGTTTCTGGGGGTTCCCCTGGGACTCTTGGCAAAAAAAAGCGGGCAAGCGGTGGGTTTCATCTTCGGGCTCATCATCGCGGTGATCTATTGGACCTTACTCTTTGGAGGACAAACCATGGGCTTACGCCTGGGGTATTCCCCGTTCTGGTCTATGTGGCTTCCCAATATCTTAGCGATCTCTATTGGGCTCTGTATGAGTATCCTGAGGATCCGAAAATGACCGGTCATCCCCAAAGGAGCTTGAAGGCATGATCTTGGATCGGTATTTGATTAAACAATTCCTCCCGATCTTCGTGGTGGCTATTTCCATGTTTGTGTTGCTTCTGTCTTTGATCGATCTCTTTGCCAATCTGTGGCGATACCTCAATTATGAAGTCCCCTTAAAGCAGATTCTCCAGGTCTGCGTCTATTATATACCGAAAAGTTTTTCCTATGCCCTGCCTATCTCCCTGCTCTTTGCCGCAGCCTATACCCTAGGTGATCTCTACAGCAGGAATGAGCTTACCTCTATTTTTTCTTCGGGGATTCCTTTTTGGCGTTTTAGCCTCTCCCTGCTTTGCATTGGTTTAGTAGCCTCTATTCTTTCCTTTTATTTTGAGGACAAGGTAGTAATCCCCACCTTCAAACTCAAAAACGATCTCTCCCGGACGCTGCTGCACCAGTCCCGGACCGAGAACAATTCCGACATTGTGATCAAGGCCAAAAACGGCAGGCTCATTTATGCGGTGGATTATTACGACGCTCAGGCCCAGATATTAAACGGCCTGAGCATCATCGAACAAGCTGAAACAGGAACCTTCTTGTCCCTGGTCCGGGCTCCCCAGGCATCCTGGGCCGGAACCCACTGGGTTCTTTCCAATGCCCTCATGTACGCCTGGGAGGAGGGTTTATTACGGGCCAAGCCCTTAATTGATACGGATATATACCGGGAGCATCCTGATACTTTTCGCAGAAACTCCATGCAGGCAGAGGACCTTCCTGCCCGGGAAGCGGCATTGATGGTGGAAGATCTCAAGGCCGCAGGGCTCCCCTTTATTAAGGCCCTGGCAGACTATTATCACCGGTATTCCTTTGCCTCAGTGTCATTTGTGGTGATGATCCTGTCTATTTCCATGGGAGGGCGGTTTAGAAAGAACATCCTCCTCATGAGTCTCATTTCCAGTCTTGGGGTGGCCGTGGTTTTTTACGTGATGGAGATGATCAGTATGATGATGGCCCGGCTTGAGTATATCCCTCCTCTCCTCGGCGCCTGGTTTCCGGTGGGTTTTTTTGTGAGTATCGGGCTCCTGCTCCTACAAAGCGCGAAAACCTAATCCCCCCAATGCCCGGTGTTTTTGGCTATAGGAGATGGGCAGAGATGAGAAACCAGGGAAGCATTAACAACCCGTGCTTCCACTGGGATAGGGTACTGATCTTGCAGTTTCCCTGAACCCAGCCCTTTAGTATCGCGGTTTTGCCGGCATCCTGTTTTCTTACGGCCCCTAGGGGATTGTTCTATTCAAGGCAGGGGGCCTGTATCTTTTTCAACTTTTACAATTTTACGTTGTCAATAACGAGTAATTCGTTCACCCTTTAAGAGAGGTAATTCACGGACGAAACGTTCACCCCCGCCTTTACCGGTAAGTTCCGGTGCTTTGACATCGGCAAAAAAGGAATCGTGAATGAGGCGTTTGGTAACCTGCGGCAAATGTGATGTTTTGTCTTTATTCAAAAAGTCAAAAAATTGTACCCCGTAGCATTGTTTGTTATAATACGCTTTAAAACCGATTCTGTTCACTGAACAGAAACACGATATGTTTCTTCACTGGCGGCCGGGGACAGTCAACCTGAAAGGTGTACTGGTGAAAGGAGCAGCCGCCGCAGGCATCCGTTTTATGCTCATATTTGGCGGCAAGCAGGGTATCGAGGTCGAAGTCCGCCGGGACGGGCGCAAAGGCGGTTTCATCCGGGCAGGCAGGTTTCCGGTGGAACCGCTGATTGAACTCTTTGATGAAACGCGGGAGGGCGGCGTTGGCCTGTTCCATAAGGGTACTACCGTTCATTGCGAACCAGACGGAAAGGCGGCTTTGCAGGGTCTCCCCCAGGCCTTCAAAGCGCCCTTTGGCCGGCGGGAATAAGATCGCAGCCTAAGGTTTCCGCGATATGGCCGAATTGGGTTTTATCCTTGAGTTTTTCCGGCCCGTGGTTCCTCAACCGACCAGAGTTCCCCTTTTTTGGTGTTGACAAACTATATCCCTATGCTGTCGGCGGAACGGGATAAAGGTACTCCATAGCCCGGTAAGACAACTTGAAACGCCTCGAAATACCCCTGAAGACATTCGTGTTCGCACAACCCCAGCATGTCTCCGGTCGCTTCATCCTGAAACCCGGGTAAGGCGTATTGCATGCCAAGCCCAAACCAGTCAAACGGTGAAGCATCGGTTTGGACGAGTTCTCCCAATTTCGCTCTCCTCTCCCTCATAGTCCGTCTTTCGCCCACGCTCCGGTGTGTTTTCGGGGACGTGATACCGGCCTCTTTGAGCATACTGGACAGGCTGGTATAACTGATTTTTATCTACTCCTCCTCCAGCAGTTCCCTAAATTGGGTAAAGTTCACCTGGGGGTATATATACCGCTTTTTTTTCAAGGGGATTATTTTTTCCCGAATCGCTTCGTTGCTAACGTGAGTCGGATGCTGCCCCGCATTTCCGTGAATGACCGCCCCGTCGCCTTGTTCCCGTACCGCCTGCTTCAGTCGCTTTACCCATCAGGTGCTGATACCGAGTTTCCGGGCCACCTGCTGTACTGTGTAGGCCCCGGCTATCGCACCCGTAATTACCGTCAACCGGGCCCGTTCTTTCGTGTTCAGGGTATATTTCATCCTTCTCATATATCCGAGGGGGGTGAACGTTTCCCTCGTTACTATAGGGGGTGAACTTATCACTTATTAACGGCAATTCTCTAAAATTTTTGTTGACAAGTCAAAGAAGTAGAGTCTATTATAAAATTGGTAAGATAAGTTTACCACTTGTTGCATAAGGAGTAGAGATAATGAAGCTGGTGTCGGACGGGCGGGTAGCCACGACAGAGGACGAAGCTTTGTACCGGAAGTACCGGGAAAAAATTGAGAAAGGCGATATACAGATTAAGGATATACGGGAAGGGTTTGCATTTTTCGCCCTGGCTTGCAATCAAACCGATGCCATTCGCTATGAGATGCGGGGTATAAAGGGGACGTTTCAGTTCAATCTGGACGATGAGGTATACGTCATTAGTTTCGTGGACGGGTCCTGCGTGGCCTATTATGGCGTACCGGAAACAGCCTCGGTGATTTTTTTCATCAGTAAAAAGACCGTGACGGATATCCTCAAGGGGAATATCTACTCCCTGGTAGCTCAGATGGCGGGGTATATTAAATACACAGGGCCAAAACCCCAAGCGGTGCTTTTTCAGCGCCTCTTTGAACTTTTTCTTGATCAGTTCCGTAAACGGGATGTGGAGGATCTCAAGAAAGCCGCCGGACAAATCAAGCGGCCCCCGGGGGTGGTTAAGTTTGGCGTTATAGGCGGCGGGCAGGCCTTCCATTTCCATTCTAACGGTGACCGGGGCTCCGATGTTATCGCCTATACCGCCATTTATGACCGTAACTACGAAAACGCCAAGAAGATGGCCCTGACGTACAAGGATGGGGTGATGATCCCCTATGATAATTTGGACGAGATGCTGGTGTCGGACATTGACGCAGTGCTTGTCATGGTTCCCCATATCTACCATGTAGAGATGGTTTGCCGGGCAGCTGCGGCAGGCAAGCATGTACTATGTGAAAAACCTATGGGTACAACAGTCGAAGGCTGCCGGAAGATGATCAGGGCCTGCAAAGACGCGGGGGTCAAGTTCATGATCGCCGAAAATCACCGCTTCCTTCCCGCCCATGTGTATATGCGCGGCATCGTCAAGCAGGGGCTCATCGGGGACGTGCTCATAGTCCGGGCCTATGAGGGGGTAGACGAAATCGCTGGGCTTTCCCAAAGCGGTTTCTGGAAAGGGGACCCCATCAAAGCCGGGGGTGGCGCCCTCATGGACATGGCGGCTCACAAATTCGTCACTATTGAATATGTTATCGGTTCCCAGGTCAGCGAAGTTACTGCACGCCTCGCCAAGCAGGCGATTAACCTGCCAGAAAAAGCGGAAGATAACGCGGTCGCTATTGCCCGATACGAAAACGGCGCGGTCGCAGATGTAATGGTCAGCTTTACCCAGCAGACCACCCCTTACAACAGCATGGAGATCTTCGGAACCAAGGGGAGCATCTTTGAAAATCACGCTTGGGAAAAACCCGTACGCTTCTGTTCCTACGATGAGCGGATGGGGGAAAACCAGCAGAAGTGGGTGGAGCCGGACATTGAGCACGCCGCCTTCCCCGAATACTACACCATCTCTGTGCGGGAGACGGACCGGTATTTTGCCCGGTGCGTCTTGGAAAACCGTGAGGTCGAATTCACCCCGGAACAGTCGATGAACGCCATTACCGCGATCTTGGCGGGCTATCTTTCGCATATTGAAGGCCGAACGGTAACGAGCCAAGAGATTGAAAAAATGGCGGATCAGGAACGAACCGTTGAAATTTTGGAACGCCTTGCCCCCTCTATTCCAATCAATAAAAATTTGCCGGAGGTACAAACAGTGGAACCTATTGGGTACAACAGCAGGAAGGCCGCGGAGGTCATGGCCCGGTATGATCTCGATTTGCTCATTGCCGCGTCGCCGGTAAATGTGTACTACCTGTCGGGGATGCCCGTACTGCATAGTTCGGCCAACCCCATACTTCTCGCGTTGAACAATCAGTACCCCAACCTGGCGCTGATACGCCGGGAAGGGGAAGGCGCGGTGATTCACTGGAACGTGTTCAAGAGCGTGGAGCGTTTCAGTTGGTTTCACGATCTGGTAGGGATCGAGAGCCAGACTGATGCAGGACAGGCGATCCGCTCAAAGATTCGCGCCTGGGGCCTTGTGGGCAAACGGGTGGGAATCGAATCCACCGCCCCCAAGTTCCTTATCGACGCACTGGCGGAGGAAGGGGAAAACGCCGGGGTAAAAGTGGTAAGCGCCGACGATGCCTTCCTCGACCTTAGGCTCGTTAAAACCCCCCGAGAAATCGAGTATTTGCAGAAGGCCGCAGACATCACCGAAGCCGCCCTCAAGGACACTATCGCCGCGGTAAAGGAGGGGGTCACGGACCTGGAACTCCTCCGTATAGGCCGGGATTCCCTTTTAAAGCACGGCGCCGACGACTGGGATCATCTCACCTTGACCATAGGCGATTCGGACCCAGAGGCGCCCGGCACGGGCAGGACGGTAAAGCGGGGCGAGATCGTGCGACTGGACTTCGGCGGTGTGTATAATGGTTACGTAGCGGACATCAATCAGGAAGTGGTTGTCGGTGACGCTCCGCAGGAGGCGGATACGCTGATCCAGGGCCTCCTGGACTTTCAGCGCTACTTTGAGGAACGGATCAAGCCGGGGGTAAACATGAAGACCCTTAGTGACGAAGCCTTGGCATGGTACAAGAAGAACGTTCCCAATGGCATCGCCTTTTCCATCGGCCACTCTATCGGACTTCAGTGCGAGGATCAACATATATTCGGGGTCCTGGGACAGCTAGACCGGCCCTTTGAGGAGAACATGGTCTTCGAGATCGAAGCATGGGAACCCTACAAGGGAGCGCTCATCGGCGTGGAGGACTGCTATGTGGTTACCCGGGACGGCTGCGACAAGATGACCACCATGCCCAAAACAATCATACGGGTATAATAACCGCTGCCGTCGGATCAAACAAGAAAGAACAGAAGACGTAAGGAGTATCAGAATGAGTGGAATTAAACAGAAGCCTTTGGTTATCGTTGCCACGCCGAACATTTGTTGGCTCAACCCCGATGTTGAGTATCCCCAAAAGGCCCCGGAAATAATTGAAGAAACGATAAAGTGCCGTGAGGCTGGTGCCGCCGTCCTTCATACCCATGCGGAGGGCCGGTGGTCGGAAGTCATTAACGGGGTACGGGCGAAAAGCGATATCATTATCCAGAGCGGCATGTCTAGTATACCGCTCCAGGAACGAATCGAACTTTTTGAGCGAAAATCCGACATGGTGTCCATCATAGCGAACCACCACGCGGAAGCCTTTACCCAGGTGAACTGCGATGTGCTGCATCCCCTCGCAGAGCTGGAGGAATATTGCGCCGCCTGCCGGAAGTACGGGGTCAAACCCGAATGGGAGATTTGGCATCCCGGTTCTATCTGGAATCTCAATCAGCTCATCAAGAAGGATCTCTTGGATTCGCCCTATATCACCACCTTTTTCCTGGGCTGGCCTGGCGGAACCTGGTCGCCGCCTACTGTGCGAGAGTATCTCTACCGCAAAAGCCTTATGCCGGAAAATTGCGTGATTACCGTTAGCGTCATGTGCGAGGAGCAGATGAATATACTCGTGGCGGCCATTACCCACGGCGATAATGTGCGGGTCGGGACCGAGGATTGGCCCTATCTGCAGAATGGAAAGATTGCCACAACTCATGAACTGGTTAAGGAGATTGCTGATATTTCCCGGTCTTTGGGACGGGAAGTGGCGACTCCGGCCCAGGCCCGGGAAATGACTGGGTTAAAATGACAAAAAAAGGAGAACTATATGATAGATAGGAAAGTGGCGATTGTTACCGGTTCATCGGTAGGTATAGGCCGGGCCGCGGCGATAAAATTCGCCAAAGAAGGCTACTATGTGGCGATCATTGCCCGGGGCAAGGGAATACACGACGTGGGGGACGAGATACGCGGACTGGGTGCCGAGTGTATCGACTTTCAAGGCGATGTCGGATCGGAAAAAGATGTGAAAACAATGGTCGCCCAGGTGGAAGAGAAATGGGGGGGGGTCGATGTGTTGAACTGCAACGCCGGTATTGTCGTGGTAAAGCCCCTAGAGGACACCACATGGGAAGATTTTGTTAACGTAACCCATATCAATATCGGTGGTCATTTTCTCTTTACGAAGTATGTGATGCCGATCATGAAGCGCCAAAAACGGGGTGCCATTGTAAACATGGGGTCTGTTTCCGGCCATGTTGGGCAGACCGAACACGCGATTTACGGGTCTACCAAAGGGGCCATTATCGCCTTTACCCGTGCAGTTGCTTGGGAACTGGCGAAGTACAACATCCGAGTCAATTCCATCAGCCCCGGGTCTGTCGATACGCCGATGCTGCGCAGCGATATTCAGCTTGAATCGACCCGTACTGGTATGTCCTTCGAAGAAGTAAAGAAACTGCGGGAACATGAGCAGGCGTTTGACCGTTGGGCGGAACCAGAGGAAATTGCCGAGGCGATCTATTTCCTGGCAAGTGACGCCGCTTCATTTATTACCGGGACGGATCTGCTGGTGGATTGCGGCTGGGTATCAAAATGAACGACCTTCTCAATCAATACGCCTTCAGCAATATTAAACGATCCAGCACCGTAGAACGTATTGTTGAGAATCTTATTAATCTTATCAAGAGCAGCAGCATCCAGGTGGGGGAAAAGCTTCCTTCAGAACGGCAGCTCTGTGAACTTATCGGCGTATCAAGGCCCATACTCCGTGAGGCGCTCAAGGCCTTGCAGGTGATGAACATCATTGATATACGTCAGGGTGCCGGGACATACTTGAAGAATCTTGAGCCGGGAGATGTGGTAGAGCATCTGGACATCGTATTTCACCTTGATTCCAGCCTTTACCACGATCTGTACGAGGCTCGGCGTATACTTGAAGCGGGGATAGCCCGTATTGCCGCCCACAACATCACTGATGAGGAGCTTACGCGGATTGAGGACAATATCAGCCAGGCCGCAGCGTGTATCGACAATGAAGCGTTCTTTTTTGAGCAGGATTTGGAACTGCATGAGATCATCATGAAGGCATCGGGCAACCGGGTCCTTCCTGTTTTCATGCAGTCGGTCAATAAGCTGGCCCTGATAATGCGTCAAAAAACCAATGCGATGTCCAACATTCGCCATAACACCATAAAGGATCACCGAGCTATTCTTATGGCGTTGAGGAACCGTGATCCAGAGAAAAGCGCGGTGGCAATAGAAGATCATATACGAAATGTGGAAAAGGTATTTTTTTACGAAACGGAGGTTGAGTAATGAGCGTTTATTTTATAACCGGGGCAAGCGGCTGTATAGGCGGCTGGGTGGTGAAAAATCTGGTGGAATCGGGCCATACAGTGTATGCCTTGACGCCACACCCGGAAAAACTGGAAAAACTCAGACTTATCATGAAGCAGGCGGACATCGATAGGATCATTCCCATACCTGGAGATATTACCAATCCGGATCTCTGTAAAGCCGCGGTTTCCCTTTCCGGGGCGGAGAAAATCATTCACCTCGCGGCGCTGCAGATGCCGTTCTGCCGGGCAAATCCCGTCATGGGCGCCCGGGTGAACGTTGAAGGAACGGTAAACATCTTTGAGGCGGCCCGCGCCGCCGGGCTTAAGAAGGTGGTCTATTCCAGTAGCACCGCTGTGTACGGAAACGCCACCGATTATCCGGGCGGAGAATTCAGCCACAATTCCCCCCTGATTCCCCGGTCCTTTTACGGCGTCTACAAGCAGGACAATGAATGGGCCGCCAAGGTGTACTTTGAAGATGCGGGGATTTCTAGTATTGCCATCCGGCCCTTTGTGGTGTACGGCCCTTTGCGGGATCAGGGCATGACTTCCACCCCGACTTCGGCTATTAAGGCGGCTGTGCGTAAGGAAGCCTATGAAATTTCCTATGGTGGTACAGCGGAATTCCAGTACGCCGATGACACAGCTAAAGCTTTTATCGCGGTTGCGGAGAAGGACTTTGAAGGCGCTGCAGTGTACAACCTGGGGGGTGGTACGGTGAGCATGGAACAGATCATCGCTGCCATTGAAAAAGCGGCCCCTGAGGCAAAGGGACTCATCACCTTTAAAAACATCCCCCTCCCCTTCCCCAGGCACCACGATACAGGGGAACTGGCAAAGCTGGTAGGGCCCGTATGTCAAACCCTCCTTGAGGAGGGAATCCGCATAAGTGCGGAGTATTTTAGAGCGGCGCTTGCCTAGAGAGGTTCTGCCAGCGTTTGGTGGTGGGATTTCTGGGGTAAGATAATATAATAACCGTTCCAGCCGTGATGAACGGTAAATTCATCCATGAGGAGGAAAGAGATGAAAAACGGTATTCGTAAATTTGTATTGAGGTTTGTGGTCTTGTGCCTTGCCTCGATGACCGTACAGGCAGCCGGGCAGAAAGCCGGGGTAAAGGAAGGAGAGATTCTTATTTATGCCTGTATGCAGGGTAATCAGAGCGGCTTTGTCCGTTACCAGGTTGCCGCAATGAATCAGTACATGGAAACCCAGAAACCCGCTAATGTAACGCTTAAGATTGTGTATGCCGACGATGACGCCGCCAATCAATTGCGCCAGGTGGAAACGGCGGTTTCTGAAGGGGCCAAGGCGATCATACTCAACACCGTAGACAAGGTCCAGAGTTCTGCTGCGGTGGAAGTAGCCTACAAGGCGAATATTCCGGTAATCACCCTGAGCCAGCGGACCGACAGTCTCCATGAAACAGCTTTTGTGGGTTCTGATGACGCAGAAGCCGGGAGGCTCCAGTTTGAACGGCTCTTTAAGGTAGGACCCGCGAACCCCCGGGTGGCCTATATCAATGCGGTTCTCGGCCATTCTGCCCAAGTGCTCAGAGAACAGGCCTATAAGGAAGAGCTAGCCAAGAATCCCAAGGCAACGCTGGTAGTCCAAAACACCGCCGACTGGTCCGGTGAGAAAGCCCTTCAACTGGTGGAGAACTGGATCCAGACTTATCGGCAGGGAGATGATCCCGGCATTGATATGATCGCCGCCCATGCCGACTGTATCCTGGTAGGGGTTGTCACCGCAGTCGAAAATGCCGGACTGGCCGGCAAGATACTGTTAAGCGGAATAGATGCCGACATGCCGGTTCTCGAAAAGATTAAGGCTGGCGTGGTTGACAATACTATCTGGCAGGATGGCATTATCCAGGGAGAAACCGCCCTCAAGGTGGCGATTGACGCTGCCAATGGCAAATCCGTTCAGACTGTTATGGTACCCTTCCAGACGGTCACCAAAGATAATGTGGACGAGTACATCCGGAAGGCTAATGAGCGCAACGCGTTAGCCGCGAAGTATTTCTAAGTTTAAGGTTACGAGAGAGCTGTCTGGACAGGTTTCGCGTTTTCCGGACAGCCCGTTTCAAGAATGAACGGCGGGGGAGTCTGTGAATAAAGAAATTATCCTGGAAATGAAACACGTTTCCAAGTGGTTCGGCGGTGTACATGCGCTGGATAATGTAAACCTTACTCTGCAGCGGGGAGAGGTACATGCTCTGGTGGGCGAGAACGGGGCCGGTAAATCTACGCTTATGAAAATACTTATCGGTCTTCATCAGGCCGATGAAGGGGATATTGTTCTTAATGGACGGAAGGTAATGTTTAAGTCTGTGCGGGAAGCGCAGAACGCCGGCGTCAGCATGATCTTTCAGGAATTCAACCAGGTCAAGGTCATGTCGGTGATGGAAAACATCTACCTGGGCAGGGAGCCTAAAACGAAGACCGGTTCCGTGGATTTTAAAAAAATGTATAACGATTCCAAAAAACTGCTTAAAGAACTGAGAGTGGACCTTGATCCCACGGTGAAGATCAGGGATCTGACGGTGGCCAAACATCAACTCGTGGAAATTGTAAAGGCCATATCCCTGGATGCCGGCATTATCATCATGGATGAACCGACTTCGGCCCTGAGCAAAAATGAAATTGAATACCTATTATCGATGATTCGTATCCTGCGGGATCGGGGTAAATGCATTGTATATATTTCTCACAAGATGGAAGAAATCTTCGCTGTCTGTAAAAGGGTTACGGTACTGCGGGACGGCAGGTTTATCCATTCAGGTCTTGTATCCGAAGTTTCGGAAAAGGACCTGATACGGATGATGGTAGACCGGGAAGTAAACGAGCTTTTTCCCAAACAGGAGAACGCTATTGGAGAAGTTCTGCTTGCGGTAAAGGGACTTTCCGTGGACGGCGAATTTGAAGATATCAATTTTGAGCTGCGCCGTGGAGAGATCCTGGGCGTTGCGGGACTCATGGGTGCGGGACGAACCGAGTTGATGGAAGCCATTGTGGGGGCCCGTCAGCCGACCAGGGGAGAGATATATTTACGGGGAAAAAAAATCGTAAACCGTATACCCGGTGACGCCATAAACCGGGGGATTGCTATGGTCCCAGAAGATAGAAAGAAGAACGGTGTGTTTCTCAAACTAAATATAAAGGACAATGTACTCATGTCCTCCTTGAAAAAATGTCTCCAGGGCCCGGCATTGAGAAAAAAACTGGAACGTAAATATTTTGACGAATACGCGAAGAAACTGGAAATTAAATATTCAACCATCTCTCAAAGCTGTCAAAACCTATCTGGAGGGAATCAGCAGAAGGTAGCGGTATCCCGGGTACTTAACGCGGACCCGGAAATCATCATTCTTGATGAACCTACCCGGGGAATCGATGTTAAAACAAAATCCGAGATCTACCGCCTTATGTCAGCCTTGGCAAGTACGGGGAAGGCGGTACTGATGGTGTCATCGGAACTCCCCGAAATACTGGGGATGAGTGATCGGATACTGGTACTCCACGAGGGGATACAAACGGGGATTCTGGAGCGCAAGGAGGCGACGGCTGACCGTATTATGGAATTGGCAGTAAAAACAACGAGAATGGAGGCGTAAAATGACAGATATACAGAAACAGTTCGTATTGGCAGTTAAAAATTTTGATTTCAGGCAGTTCATGAGGGATCATGGGATACTAGTAGGGTTTTTTATCATCCTGGTTCTCCTTTCCCTTGCGCGTCCAAATTTCCTCAGGATGTCAAACCTTATTACCGTACTCAGACAGGTTTCCTGCATCGGGATTGCCACTATCGGCATCGGTTTTTTGATCATTATGAACTGTATTGATTTGGGGTTGGGTTCTACCCTTGCCCTGGTAGGGATTCTGGCGGGCCTTGCGGTTTCCTCCGGGACTTACGGCCTCAATCTTCCTACTCCGGTTGGGTTTCTGGCGGGTATCCTTACCGCCTCTATAGTGGGCCTTTTCGCCGGTATAATCATCGCCAAGGCCCGTATTCCCGCGTTTATCGTAACCATGGGCACCATGTCCATAGGTCGAGGACTGGCGCTGATCTTTGCACATGGTATGCCGGTAGCTAATTTCCCGGACAGCTTCAATTACCTTGGAACCGAATCCCTGGGGCCTATCCCCTGGCCGGTCATTATCTACGTCCTGGTGATCCTCATTGCCTGGTTTATCCTCAATAAGCGTCCCCTGGGTCGCTATATTTATGCGGTGGGTAGCAATGAAGAAGCGGCCCGGGCCGCTGGGATCAACGTGGACTTGGTAAAGATAAAAACTTATTTAATGGAAGGTATATTACTGGGACTGGCGGGTACGATCTTCGCGGGCCGGGTAAAGTCAGCTTCTCCTACTTTTGCTTCCGGGTATGAACTAGACGCTATCGCCGGCTGTATCATCGGGGGGGTGAGTTTTTCCGGAGGTATCGGAAATATCAGCGATATGGTTATCGGTGCCCTGCTCCTTGGGGTCATCAACAATGGCATGGATCTCCTGGGAGTAGAAGCCTTCTACAAGCAGGTAGTCAAGGGATTGATCATCATTATCGCGGTCCTCATAGACCGTAAACGTACCGGACGGGGCTAAAGCCCCTGTACAAGACCCGGCGTTCCTCATTGCCGGGTTGTCCTTTTTTCGATGTTATTTATACCGCGTCCTTAGCATCACAGAAACCATGAATGGACGGCTTGGGGCGAAACTATAGCCAATACGGCCGCCAGTAGGTTGACCAGGAAGTTCACCGGACTGTGGTAGCGGTGGTATTCCAGTTGGCAGATGTTCTTCATATTCTTCCTAATCGGGGGTTATTAACCGAATATAGCGTTTATAGAGACGCTCAAAGAGTTTCCGGGAGTCATATCCCCGGTCTCCCAAGAGCTTCGTATCCGTCAAAACAAGCGCTTCTGGACAAAAGAAAATGTGAGATACACTTCCGGTAACACCATACCATACCGGAGGAAAAGATGAAACGGTACAGTAGCTTGCTCCGAATGGCAATATCTTCGCTTTGAATAACAAGTTTCTCACTCCGAGAAGCAATATCCTCTTTCCAAGTGGCAAGTTTCATGCTCCGAGTGGCAATATCCTCACTCTGAGCAGCAGGTTCCGTGCTTTGAGCAGCAAGTTCCGTACTCTTAGTGATAAGTTTCTCGCTCTGAACAGCAAGCTCCTCGCTTTGAGTGGTAAGTTTCATGCTCAGAGCGCTAAGACCTCCACTCCCCATACGTGTTCGGAAGGAACAGTAAACCCAATTCCGCTCTGTTATCAATAAATCCTTAAACTAAACTCAGCGGCAAGGCAGTCCCCTGGTTCAAGCAAGAAGGGTCTTATGGGCATGATACAGGTGGATTGGTACATCCGGTACAACGCCCCCTGGAT
>JAITAI010000282.1 GCA_031284195.1 Treponema sp. | reverse complement strand
GCTCAAGTCCCCAAGGGTGCTTCATAGGTAGAGGCTCGTGGAACGCACGTTACTGAAGTCCCCCAGGTGCAGGAGAGAGCCTTTCCCGGATCCCCTTGAGCCGTTGGATGATCGCCTCCCCGGCATAGGCCATGTCTTCGGCAGTAAAAGCAAAAGGGACGTTATCATCAAACAATATCTGGGCCGAAGGCGGAAACTCCTCATCCCCTGCCCAGACTAAAAAACTTATATGCAGACCGGTCATGAATTCAAACCGGTACCCTGCATCTCCCTGGGCTAAAGGTTCTGCATGTAAAGCCGGGGTTTCTTCCATGATGCGCCTAAACCCGGGCAGATCCTTTCCAAAGGTATAGGCCAAACGGGTGATACACCGGCCCTTAAAGTTTTGGTAATACACTTCCCCCCAAGGGATCTCCTGATAAGAACGCTGTTTCCCTTGAGGCTCCACGTATGTCCCTTCGCAGAGGTAGTGCAGGAGCAGTATCTTTTCAGCAGGATTTTGTACTGCCTTTCCCGTAGAATCCTGGAGTTCAAAATCAGGAAAAGCTGCCCGATAGTCCGTTCCCATAAAGCGCAGGGCAAAGGCCGAAGCCGCTGAATCAAAAGGCAAAGCGCAGCGCCGGGCAATGGCAGCGGGATCGCAGGTTTTATAGATCCCTAGGTAATGGAAAAAGGGGACATCCTCTTTCTGATGGCTTCCTTTTTTTTCCGTGACCAAAGGGGCTTGGGTAGCGTCAGGAGGATTCGGCTTATGCATCAAGGCTAAACAAAGCTCCATCGGTATGGGGGATGAAACAGGCCGCTACGAATTCGTCCATATAAGAAGGATGAGAAGAAAGTTCCAGATAGGTCATCCCCCGGCCTATTTCAAACACTTTTTCAGTGGCTTTGCGGGACGTCAGCATCCCGTAGGCCCCGGAAAGCGAACTATTACCGATATAGTGGTACTGTTCCAGGGGAAGATTGGGGAACATACCGATGCGGATGGCGTTTTTCACATTAATACCGCTGCCGATACCTCCTGAAACATAAACCGCTTCAATGGCATCCATGGTAAAGTCCAGCATGGTGAGCATGGTTCTGATGGCGGAGAAGATCGCCCCCTTGGCGCGGATGAAGTTATCAATGTCCGTTTCAGTCAACACAATGTCCCGGCCCCTTTCGCTCTGGTCTGCAAATACCAGGGTATAGCTGCCGATACCCCATTCGTCCCGGAAGGTCCGTTTTCCTTCTTGGACGATGCGCCCTTTGGCGTTAATAATACCGCAGCGAAAAAGTTCCCCAACCGTATCAATAAGCCCGGAACCGCAGAGCCCCAGGGGCTTTTGTCCTGCAGCGCCGATGATCTTGAAGGCCGGCTCCAGGGTGTGCTGGTCAATGCTGCAGGCTTCGATGGCCCCGTCGGTTGCCCGCATACCGCAACTGATGTCCCCTCCTTCAAAGGCAGGTCCTGCAGAACAAGCGCAGGCCATGAGGAATTCCCCGTTTCCAAAGACCAGCTCTCCATTGGTTCCCAGGTCAATGAGCAGGGACAGGGATTCTTTCTTAAAAATCATAGAGGAAAAGGCCCCGGCGGTAATATCCCCACCCACGTAACTCCCGATACTGGGGGCAATCTCCACTTCTGCATCAGGATGTATTCCTAAGCCTAGGTCCGTTCCCCGCAAGGTTCCAGTGGCAAAAAAAGCCGGCACATAGGGTTCCAGCCGCAGATGTTCTGCAGGGACCCCCAAAAACAAGTGGGTCATAGTGGTATTGGCCGCCACCACCACCCGGTAAATACGGTCTGAAGGAATTCCTGCGGTCTGACAGACCTGGTGGATCAAGGGCTCTATGCAGGCATCGGTTACGGCTTTATGCAGCCGCTCAAGCCCTCCAGAGCGGGTACTTTCAATGATACGGCTGATCACATCTGCACCGTAGCGGATCTGGCCGTTACCTGCAGAGCCTACTGCCAGGGGTTCTCCGGTTTGGAGATTTACGAGGAGGATCGATACCGAGGTAGTGCCAATATCTATGGCAAGCCCTACCGGCACTGGAACGGTATTTTCCCCTTTGTTTCCGGGGAACAGATCCATCACCGTGTATGTTTGGTCAGGTTCCTGCCGGAGGACACCGGTACAAGAAAAATGCGCGCTCCGCAGAAGTTGGGGCAGCTTGCGTAAGGCATGAAGGCTGAAGCGGATCGATTCGCTGGTACCGATCTGTTCCGCCATAGCCCAAAGGAGCCGTTCCCGGTCTGCCATAGCATCTTCCAAGGCAGGGGTTTGAAGCTGAACCTTTACGAGGATAAGCCCATGGTCTCCCCAGAAACCCATGTCCCGCAATTCCCCTTGTAATGCAGTGAAGATCCCCTGCTCCCGGCTGGTGCTCAGATCCGTTACCTTCATACGGTTTTGATATGCCAAGGCGCTCGCAGGTACAAAAACCGTGACATCCGAGCGAATTGTACTTGAACAGGCCAAACGGTACCCCGTACGGTACTCTTCCGGAGTGATATGCCGGGTTTCCTTGCTTTCCGTCTCTCCTATAAGCAGTTTTACCTTGCATTTTCCGCAGGTGCCATTCCCTGAACAGGGAGCGTCAATGGCCAGGTTCGCCTTTTGCGCTCCTTCCAAAATAGATTCTCCCGATATAACGGGAACCGTTAGATCCTTAGCCCCTTCAACCTTGAACGTGAGGGTATAGGTAAATG
>JAITAI010000280.1 GCA_031284195.1 Treponema sp. | reverse complement strand
AACTTCTCTCGCAGGAGTCGAATCACCCCATTGATATCTACCGGCTTCGCCACATGCCCGTTCATCCCCACTGCCAAGGCCCGCTCCATATCTTCTCGATAGGCATTGGCGGTCATGGCGATAATGGGTATCTCCTTGGCATCCCGGCGGTCTATGGAACGGATCTGTTGCGTGGCTTCGTAACCGTCCAGGTTCGGCATCTGCACATCCATGAAGATTAAATCGTAATGGCCCGGGGAAGCGATGAACCGGTTCACCGCTATCTGTCCGTCTTCAGCTTCGTCTATCTCTACATGGGTTTCTTCAAGCAGTTCCCTTAAAATGATACGGTTGATTTCCACATCTTCCACCAAAAGGATCCGTTTGCCCCTAAAATCCGGCAGCTCATCCCCTTCAGGGTGCAGTTCTTCCGGGGTATAGTCGGTTTTCTTAAAGGTGATAGTAAAACTGAAGGTGGAACCTTCACTGATACGGCTTTGTACGGTGATCTCCCCTCCCATTTGCCTTATCAGACTTTGACTGATGGACAGCCCTAGTCCAGTGCCGCCGAACCGGGGAGCGATACTGCTGTCCGCCTGCTCAAAGGGCCTGAAGATATGGTCCATCTGTTCTTCAGTCATCCCAATACCGCTGTCCATGATACTGCACGTAAAGGTAATCTCCCCGGGGGAATTACCTGGTTTCTCTACGGCCAGAAACACCAGTTTGCCCCCTTCCGGGGTAAACTTAATTCCATTACCCATGAGATTGATCAGCACCTGTTTGAGCCGGAGCTTATCCCCTAAGACCGCGATATGGGATACCTCCGTCATAGGAGCGATAAATTGAATCTGCTTTTCCCGGCACCGGGGCTCGATGATATGGACCACTTCCCGTAACGCCGTATACAGGATGAAAGGCTCATGCACGAGGACGAATTTACCGGATTCGATCTTGGACATATCCAATACATCATTGAGAATGGCTAAGAGATGAGTGGATGCAGTACAAATCTGATCCAAAGAGGCAATGGTCTTTTCCGATTGGGCGGACTTGCGGGCAATGGCAGTCATACCCATAATTGCATTCAGGGGAGTACGGATTTCATGGCTTATCCGGGCGAGAAAGTCCCCCTTTGCTTTGGATGCCACCTGCGCGGCCTTGGTCTGGATCTCCAGCTCTGCGGTACGCTGCTGTATGGTGGCTTCCAAATACTTGCCTAATTGCCGGTTCCGTATCAACATAATGGCCAACAGGATAACCACAAAATCCATGAGAATGAACAAAGCAAGGAGTAAGGGTACTTGGGACTGGGCTATCTTCTCCCGGTAATCAAAAACCCGTTGGATCCAATAATCGGATATCTGCTCGGTATCCACCAGTGCCTGGGTCTTGCTGACCACTGAAGCGAGGAGGGCCTGTTGTTTATTGAAACCAAACCGTAAATCATAGGAATAATTAAATACCATATTCATCTTGAACCCCAGCCGCTCCACGTAATTGTTAGCGCTTAACAACAAATTCCGGCTGGCCATTAAAAAGTCGATTTCTCCCCGGTCCAAGGCTCGGAAGGCGTTCTTTTCATTGGTATATTCCACGATTTTGGTATGCTTGGGAAACCAAATATGAAACATATCTTTATAGGCGCTTCCTTTAAGCAGGCCGATGCGGGCATTGAGTACGTGATTAATGACCTGGATATTCTCTCGATCAATCCGGGACAACAGCGCATAAAAATCCGTGTGATAGGGAGCGCTTGCCCAGAGAAAACGGTTCTGATTTTCCGCTGATTGTACCAGTTGGGTAATCATGGCTCCTGTTCCGGTTTCCAACTTATCCAGTAATACGGCAGTATCCTCTCGCACTCCATTAACCGGGATGTATCGGATTCCCGAGAGCAGTTCCATCTCCCGAAGAATATCCAGGGCAATACCCTGCCATTGTTTCTCCCATTTATTGTAATAACTCACCGGGTAATTATCATGTTCCACCAACAGCGGAATCGGCTCTCCTGAAGCAATGTGGTCCTGTACAAAACGCCGCTCCTCCTCAGTAAGACGGCTGAAGAGTTTATACCGTAGGTATTCTTGCTGTCCCTGGACATACAAATTCGTCAGTTGGTATATCCCCCCTTGCTGTAAATACTTGTCTACTACCGAAATAATGGGGGTTAGCTCAGGATTACCGGTAGTCAAGGATACCGGACTGGAAATGAGGGGAAAGAAATCTTCCATCACCACATACTCATACTGATCAAAGGCCGCTTCCGCAACTCCATCATCAAAGAATGCGTCAATCCTCCCGGTGACCAACAATTCATAGGCTTCATCGTAGGTAGCCACGAAATAGGATTCAAAGGGATCCTTAAGAAAAGGGGTAATCATATCCTTAACCATAGTCCCCTGGAGAAATCCGTATCCCTTGGGGCCTGGGTTTACCCTAAGGCTGGGCTGACGCTGATCAATATACATACGTTTTATGGTACGTTTGACCATGACATCGGTCATATAATACCTATTCCGCTGTTCCGCTGTGGCAGTCAGTTCCCCGGTAAAATCAATGCGTTCTTGGGCATCGGGTTCCAGGCCCGCAAGCAAATCCTCCCATTCATAGATCCGGGGTTGAAAGGGTATCCCAAACAAATCCGAGAGCCATTGACAGAACAACGCCGTGTAGCCGCCGATTGCTTGGGGGACATCCGGTCCTCCTGTCAGGGGCCCTCCTAGGGTACCTTCAATAGGAAAACATTCTGAAGACAAGGTCATGCCGTAGATGAAGCGTATCCCCTGGTCCCGTAATCTTTCAATCCCGGCGATTTCTTCAGCGCTTACTCCGGGTATATCACGATAGGAACCATAAGCAGAAACCTGATGAACCCCAGCCATAGCAGTTTGCTCTGAAGTCTGTCGTCCGGAAGCGCTGATTAAGTCTGGCAAAATAAAGCACAATAACCATACGAGAAACACCGAGAAGGATTTTTTCCTATTAAACCGCTGTTTATATGCACCCACAAGCTGCTGCATGGATTTTATACACCTATCATACTTCTTATCCTCTTGAAATCTAAGGAAGCTACACTTTGCCCCCTGAACAGCGGCCTTCTATAAACTCCGCTATCGGCCCTAGGCCGGGGAATTAGTCGTATGGTTGCTCCGAGCCTTTTAATAGTTCTCTGGGTTTAGAACCCTGGGCAGGACCCACAATCCCCCGGTTTTCCATGGCTTCCACCAACCGGGCAGCTCGATTATACCCTATTTTAAGCCGTCTTTGAATATAGCTGGCACTGGCTTTGCCCTGATCCCACACGATTTTCAGGGCCTTATCATACAGAGGATCCTCCCCATCTGCATAGAGCAGTCCCTCATCTTCATCGCCTGTAAAAAGATCCTCCTCTAGGTAATCTGGAGGGCCCAAGGTCTTCAGGTAATCCACCACCCGTTCCACCTCTTCATCGGAAACAAACGCGCCCTGGATGCGGATGGGGAGAGGGTCTGTACTCCCTGCATAGAGCATATCCCCTTTGCCCAAGAGTTTCTCTGCCCCTGCCATATCCAGAATGATGCGGCTGTCTACCTTACTCGCCACCATGAAAGCGATACGGCTGGGGATATTGGCTTTGATGATCCCGGTAATCACATCAATGGAAGGCCGCTGGGTCGCCAAGACCAGGTGAATCCCCACTGCCCGGCTCATGGCCGTAAGCCGAGCCAGGACAGATTCAAGCTCTTTGCCGCTGGCAGCCATGAGGTCCGCAAATTCATCGATCACCACTACGATGTAGGGCATGTGCTCCACAGTCAAACCGCGTTCCTTGATACGCCGGTTATAACTCCGCACATCCCGGACCCCCAAGGAATCCAGGCATGCATAGCGCCGTTCCATCTCAAAGACACAGTACTGTAAGGCCTGAAAAGCCCCCTTAGGTTCGGTAATCACCGGGGTCAAGAGATGAGGAATATCGTTGTATATTTTTAATTCCACGATCTTAGGATCGATCAGGATGAGCCTACATTCGGTGGGGGCACGCTGGTACAGGATTGAAAGGATCATCGTATTGACACAGACGGATTTTCCCGCGCCCGTAGCGCCGGCAATGAGCAGATGGGGCATCTGAACCAGATCCACGGTCTGAACTGCTCCAGTACTATCCTTGCCCAACACCAAGGGGATCTCTGGTCCTGTTCCCAGGGGATGGAGTTCCCGGAGGAACCCTTCGATGATCTCTGCAAAGGAAACCATGGTGCGTTTCGTATTTGGAATCTCAATACCCACTGCTTGTTTACCAGGAATCGGGGCCACGATCCGCACCGAAGATGCCGCAAGCCGGAGGGCAATATTATCTTGCAGATTGACGATCCGGGAAAGTTTTACCCCTGGAGCAGGGAGTAGTTCGAAGAGGGTGATCACCGGCCCCTTCTTGATACCGGTAACCTCTGCCTGAATATTGAATTCCTCCAAGGTGTCTCGCAGGATAAGCGCCGCTTCCTTGGTAGCTTGATCGATGATACCGTAAGTACCCTCAGCATAGCGGTTGAGGATCCCCTGTACCGGTATTCCATAGGGTTCCTGTAATTGGGATAGGGGTACCTGCTTCCTTTCTGGACTGCTGGTCTTGGGAAGAGGGACGGCAGGACCGCTATCCCAGGATCGCTGGGGAGGAATACCCTCCGCTGCATCCGCATCGACTCTGGTATGGACAAGGGGATCATCCTTTGCTTGGAAGGAAGAAACCAATCGGTGAAGCCCCTGACGCTGCTGTCCTCCTATCGGCTGAGCATCTTGAGACCCTTCCTGAATATCGGACTCCTGGGGGTGGTTCATAGAAAAACGGGTACCCGCATCCCGGTGGAATAGGGATTCAAATTCATGCAAGGCGCTGGCGCTGGCTAAGGGTTTTATTTGGGGAAAAGAGAGGCGTGGTCCATCCGGTCCTTCGGTCTTAAGTTCCTGCAAGAACCGGTCCTCTTGGGTATGGTCTTCTGGAGGAGGGGGCTCTGGTTTTAAAAACACCGGAGGCAAAAGGATGGAGGAAAATTTCGGTCTTAGGGAAAGGTTCCGTAAAGAGGATGAACGCTTGGGGGCTCGATAGCTCTGCTGGGGCCCGGGTTCCTCGGTATGGGCAGCTGGGCTATACAGTACAGCGGTCCAGTGGTATTCCCGTTTCTGGTATGCACCGGGAAACAGCAAGGTGGTAAAGGCCATGATAATCAAGCCTTCTAGGATGGTGAAGAGAATGATAAAAAAATTAAGCCCTATTTTTCCTATCCATTCCAGGAAGCGGTATTGTTCCTTCCAAAAATCGAAATCCCGGATAAAGACAAACCCTATAGCCAGGGTTACAAAGGGAACCACGGTACAGGTGAGCACAAAAATCCGCTCTGGACGGTACACCGGGTCCGCCAGTAGCAGAGCCGCATAGAAAAGGTACAAGGGAATTACCAAGGCCAAAATCCCATAGGCATCCACAAAAAAAATCCCCAGGTCAAAGAAACTCCCCGATGCCATACCGAGGGCCCCGATTATGGCAATCTCTAAGCCTAGCGCAGAAAAACCCAAAACCACCGCTCCTGCAAGTGCAGCAATACGGAATTTTGATACGTGCTGAGATACACTATCTTTCAGGACCACCGATTAGAAATCCTCCACATTGAGCTCAAGAATTTTAGAAACAACAAGCTCAATATAGTTTAATGTATCTCTCCCTTTCAAACCACTTCCTTTCGATATTTAAGGATGATCATAGAAACAAAGTACCCTTTTTTATAATATAGATTCACTAAACGCTCTATACATCTGAAGGTATACGTTCCATAGACTTGAGTCTACCTAGACCAGGCCGCTACCTCTGGATTATACAAGAACGCTACCCTCTTTTACGCTATAATCCATGGAACCCTCGAGATTAGATACCAGAATTGCCGTAGGTACTTATATATACTTTTTTACATATTCGGAATTTTATTGAAGACCTTTATACATATCCCTCACCACAGCCTCCATGGGGAGATCAAAATATAAATAACCATAAGCCGCTGCCGCGGCCAAGACCCGTTTGCCGTAGGTCCGGGTTTCGGTAATGCTAATGGTTTCCAGGAACAGGTCTTCCGGGAACAGGGACTCTGCAGTACGCCAGCGCTTGACCCGGGTCATACCGCCATTATAGGCGAGCAGGGCCTGGAGGGGACTTTCCAAGCGATCTATGAGGTACCGCAGATAAGCAGCGCCGATATGGACATTAATAGCAGGGTTCCGCAGATCCAGGGTCTGATCCCTGATATAATTAGGTCCGCCTTCTTTGCGGATACGATTTGCCACCTCCAGGGCAGTATCGGACATGAGCTGGGATAAGCCTACAGCACCGGCATGAGAGACAATATCCGGATTAAAGGCGCTTTCCGTGCGGATAAGACCGTACAGCAGTTCCGGGGGGATCCCCAAATCCTGGGCATTGGCCTCGATGATTTCCTTAAAGGGCCGGGGGTAATACAAAAGCAGATCCCTATAATCTACTTCATAGGTTTCCCGGTCCATATAGTCGGTAATGATCCGGATGGATTCCTCCCAGTATGCTGCTGCGCCAAAGGTCCCCGCCAAGGTCCGCAGTTCTGGAATGGAAAAATCCGCCATCATCGTTTGCAGGTAAGGAAAGGCAAACTTCCCCGCGCCGAACTCAAAGAAGCCGAGGAGAAACTCCAGGTTCCCCCCGGGCGGGGAATCCTTAAACCCCGGGCGGGTTTCGGGGTTTGTGGTTTGCAACGCTTCCCTCGGTATGGGGATGCTTTTTTCCCCGAGCTGAAAGGCGCTCATAGCCCGATAGTAGAATGAGGCCTCTTCTTCTTCATAGGCGATCTTGAAAAAGGTCCGGGTTATCCTGGTCTTGAGCTCCACTCCAAGGCCGGTCATGCCTATCACCCCCAATGTAGCAGCAGCCTGATCTGGGGAAATATAGGTCTCTGCCACTGCCCTGCCCAGAATATAGGCGTATTTTGCCGTGGTTGCACCGTCTGACCGGAACCGGATCCGGGAAAAAAGGTGCAGCAGCCCTTCCCATTGCCGGTTTGCCGTCAAATAGCGACAGAACAGGTCCAGGATATCGGCAAAATAGCGGTCTTCATGCCACCGGGGCAAGTAGGTGTCCACCAGGGAAAGGGCCCCTTCAGGGTTGTGCATCACTGCGGTATGGAGGATATACCATATACAGGCGTCCTCTTGCAGGGCATCTGGGGCAAAGGAAAGGGCTGCTTTGAAATAATCCTCTGCTCGGGAATACTGGCCTCGCTGCCGCTCCATTCTGCCTGCAAAATACAAGAGCCGATACCGCATATTCGGCACATCGATCCTGGGGAGGCTTTCTTTGTCTATAAATACCTCTTTTACCTTTTTTATAGCAGTCTCATCAGGTTCCTTTGTTCCTTCCGCTTCCTGTATTTCCGCGGCTAATAAGGTGTCCCATGCAAGGAACAGGGATATCCCCGCTTCCAGAGAACCGGTAAATTGAAAACTCCGGCCCAAATCGCCGGTTAATTCAGGGTATTGAAAAAAGAGTAAAGGTTCTTCTTGTAAAACAAGCTGAAAGTACCGGTTCCCTTCCCCATAAGACGAACGGGATACCGCAAGCCGTCCCGCAATGGCAGCGGATTCCCTCTGGGTAAAAAACGCGGGATCCCGGTTTTGAATTTCCTGAAAGGCCCAGGCAGTAGGCTTATCAGGGGTGCAGGTGAGTAAAAAATCAAGCAATTCCCCCTTAACCTGGGTATCTTGGAGGCACAAACGGGACAGGAGCATGATAGCCTTATCCCAAGAGGACCTGCCTGCTTGCCCTTCCAGCAGGCTCACCGCCTCATCAAAGCGCCCCAGGATATACAAGGCTGCGCCATACAAGCTGAACTCAGTACCTTTAGCGCCCAAACTTTTCGATATCCCTGCAGGTGCTTCCTGGGCTTGCTTCGGTATATGGGCGGTAATACGGCGGGCTAGATGTTTCCCTTCGTTTGTTCCTGCTAACAGAGGAACCATGAGTTCCTGGGCCGCCGCAGCCCGGACCTGGGGAGAGGGGCTTTGCAAAGCAAGCTCAAAAAGCACCTGGGCATTCTGGTACATACGCTCCCGCTGGGTTTCCCTGTCTTCTCCAGACAAGGATCGCCCTGCAGCTTGCACCAGGAGACCCCCATAAAACGGGGCTGAAGGGTGCAAATTTTCCAATTCCAATAGGCTTATAGGATCCGCGTTCAGGATAAAGCTTATATCCCCTTCTTTAAGTCTTTGAGCCGCTTCTGGCTTACTGAGCTTTAAAATCTGTTCAGCCTTGCAGGAAACCCAGTTCGGTACCATGAAGCACAAGAAAAAAAATAAGAATAAATATCCAGGAAACATACTAGTTCCGCGGGGGAATGCGGATGGTCCTTCCTGCCACAATAAGGTCGGGCCTCCGGATATTATTAAACCGGGCAATACGCGTATAAAGCCATGGATTACGATAAAAAGCCTCCGATATATCCCAAAGGGTATCTCCCCAGCGAACCCGGTAAGAAACACCGCCGCGGGGAATAGTAGCCGGTACCTTGTAGGAGGCTACCGGAGGTGCAGGCCGGTTCCGGTTGGGAACCAACGCTTGGGGTGGAGCGGTCACCGGAGCCTCAATGACCGGTACCGGAACTTCAGGGGGCAAAGGGGGTTCTGCTGCTTCAGTATTAGAGGGCAATGCCCCTGTCTCTGGAACCGAAGCTGCCCGAGGTTGCTCCTGGGAAGAGCTCGGATTTTCTGATACTGCCCCATTACTGGGTGGGGGGTCTGCAAGGGACTGAGCAGTAGCCGGGGAAAAACCGGGGATATGAAGGGGGATATTCCACCTCAAAAGAAAAAAAACCAAGCCTAAGAGGATCGGCAAGAGCCCGATAAGCCCCAGCAGCAGCCAGGGAACCCGTTTCCGTTCAGCTTCGGTTTCATATAAGCCCTGGGGAGGCATCCCTACCGGTTCCAGCGTAAGCTCAGAAAGCTCCTGTTCCTGAGTATACTCAGGGTTACGCGTCATCAGTAAAGACCGGCTCTCATGCGCTGAAGCAGGGTCTAAGTTCACCGCGTCCGCGATAATTTCTCCCTGTGGATTAGAAGCAATTTCCAATTTTATCGAAGGTTCTCCCTTTGGAGCAGGTTTAATAAGTTTAATCTCTATCCTACCCATATAACAGGCATCTACCAGGGTCTTGGTGGCGCTTTTATACAGCTCAATGTGGACGATTTCTTGATTATTATGGGCCGTGGTGAGGATCAGTCTTTTTTTAACCACCCCTTTTTCCTCTTTTTCCTCTTTTTCCTCAAGAATAGGATAAAAATCTCCATTGGCGATTTTAATACCAATCGTTAACGCCATGGGCCTCACTCCTTCTCAACAACTGCTCTCGTATACCAACATAACGGGGCTTTTTCAAAAGGTCAGCCTTTGAAAACGGCTCTCCTCTAAAATCCTTTCTTAGACTCTAGACAGGGAATACACCCTTGTCAACGGCGATTTGTATAGCCAATACTAAAAGGGCTGAAAGG
>JAITAI010000213.1 GCA_031284195.1 Treponema sp. | reverse complement strand
AAGGGGGAGACCTGATGGACAGGTGTTTTACCACCGGAGGGAGTCCACGACAGTCAGGTGGTGGCTGAACTGACCACAGAATGGGAAGGGGTATTGGTGGGAGATGCGGGGTATTTTGTGAAGGAAGCCGTGTTCTGGGGATTGTATAAGCGGCACCGGTATATACTGAGCGCGACGAGAAAGCACATGAAACGGGTGATGAGCGGGGAACAAAAGCAGTTACTCAGAGACAGGAGCCGGATAGAGACGGTATGGGATGTACTATAAAGAACGGTTTCAGGTGGTGTATCATCTGGTGCGTGGGATGACCGGATTATTCCGGCATTATGGTTATAGTATTGTCAGTTTTTTGTTACGGCCATTTATAGAATCTTCCACTATCCGTTTGAAAGCACCTCTAAAGGCTTAAAACTCGAATTTCGGCCTCTTAGTAATAAGCCATATTCACCCCCCGCCCCCCCCCTGAATGTGAAACTATTTTTTGAACTGTCAAAGATATAGGAGACGGTTGTTGACGGTGAGCTGTGGTGCTTTTCTACACCGGTGAGGGATAAGGAAATACTAATTTGATTTCTATCAAAAGAATAGGAACCAGTTCCTTTCCCCGCCTCGCCTCTCCATACCCTCACCGCAGGTGCGCAGGGGCCAGTTCCCACTCTAGGGCATTTATCGCCGCCAGGTACGCCTTTATGGAGGATTCCACCACGTCGGTAGAAACCCCTCGACCGTTCCAGGACCGGTCATTCCAGCGGATCTTCACCAAAGTCTCCCCTTGAGCATCTTCACCCCCGGTAATGGCCCCCAGCTCATAGGCTTCCAATACAGGCTCCTTCCCGATGATCCGGTTAATGGCCTTGCACGCCGCATCAATAGGCCCGTTACCCACCGCAGCCTGTTCCTGTACGGTTCCATCCCTGCCCTGAAGCCGGATCGTACTGGTAGAACTCAAGGTGGAACCGCAGTTTATAACCCAGCGGTCAAGTTTCCAGGTTTCAGGAACCGAAGCAGACACCTCCATCACCAGGGCCTCGATGTCCCGGTCGCTTACCACCTTCTTCTTATCCGCTAAGACCTTGAACTGGGCGAAGATCGGCTCTACCAGAGCCTCATTAAGGGAGAGCCCCAGATCCCGGAGGCGCTCTTCAAAGGCGTGGCGGCCTGAGTGTTTACCTAAAACCATGCGGTTCTTGGGAATACCCACTGATTCGGGAGTCATGATCTCGTAAGTAGCCCGGTTAGCCAAGACCCCGTGCTGGTGAACCCCTGCTTCATGGGCAAAGGCGTTATCTCCCACAATGGCCTTGTGAGGCTGGACCTTCACGCCGGTTACTTGACTTACCAGGCGGCTTACGGTATAAAGCTGGGTGGTATCGATGCGAGTCTCTACCTGGAGGCGATCTTTCCGGACCCGAAGGCCCATGACGATCTCCTCCAAGGAAGCGTTTCCTGCCCGTTCTCCAATGCCGTTTACCGTACACTCAACCTGGTCCGCTCCTGCGCTAATCGCAGCGAGGCTATTGGCCACTGCAAGTCCCAGGTCATTATGGCAATGTACCGAGAGCCGGGCCTTTTCTATATGTGGAGTATGCTCTTTGATATAGCTGATAAAGGCGGCGAATTCGTCGGGCATGGCATAACCCACCGTATCAGGGGCATTTACCACTGTGGCTCCTGCGGCAATCACCGCACTGAAAACCTGACATACCAAGTCCCGATCACTCCTGAAAGCGTCTTCTGCAGAAAATTCCACCTGGGTACAGAACTTCTTGGCGTATTGCACTGCCATAACCGCTCGCTCGAGCACCTGTTCAGGGGTCATTTTGAGCTTATACTCCATGTGGATAGGAGAAGTGGCCAAGAAGATATGAATCCGGGGAGCTACGGCCCGCTCAAGGGCCTCCCGGGCTGCGTCGATGTCCTTTTCCAAAGCCCGGCAAAGTCCAGCCACGGTACAATCCTTGATGAGCCCTGCAATGGCCTTCACCGATTCCAGATCTCCCGGACTGGACGCAGGGAACCCTGCCTCAAGAACATCCACCCTGAGCCGTTCAAGCCGCCGGGCTACTTCTAGTTTTTCCGGTAAATTCATGCTGCATCCTGGAGATTGCTCTCCATCTCTCAGGGTCGTGTCAAATACTTGTATGACCCGTGCTGCTTCGTTGTTCGCCATAGTATTTACTCCTTAATTAGCTAGGGGAGGTATTCCACAAGAAGCCCGTTGGGGTAGCGTGAAGGGACCAGGCCCCGAACCTGCTTCTTGCGGTGCTTATACCGTGGATTTGGGAATCCAACTCATCATAGAGCGGAGCTCTTTTCCCACCTGCTCAATGGGGTGGGCCGCTTCGATGACCCGCATCCTATTAAAGAAGGGGCGGTTCACTTGATTTTCGCTGATCCAGTCCTTGGCAAATTTGCCGGTTTGGATGTCCTTCAAGACCTGCCGCATGGTGTTCTTGGTCTCCTCGGTGATGATCTTAGGCCCGGTTATGTAGTCCCCGTATTCCGCAGTATCGGAAATGGAGTACCGCATAAAGGAAAGGCCTCCCCGGTTCACCAGATCGATGATGAGCTTCATCTCGTGCATTACCTCAAAGTAGGCGCTTTCCGGCTGGTACCCTGCCTCGGTGAGGACCTCGTAACCTGCCTTCATCAGGGCAGAGACGCCCCCGCAAAGCACCGCCTGTTCGCCGAAGAGGTCGGTTTCGGTCTCTTCCTTAAAGGTGGTTTCCAAAACCCCTGCCCGGGCACCGCCAATGGCTGCGGCATAGGCCAGGCCGATCCGCTTGGCATCCCCAGTGGCGTCTTGGTGAACCGCGATGAGACAGGGCACCCCAGCGCCAGCCTGGTACTGTTCCCGCACCGTATGTCCCGGCCCTTTGGGAGCAATCATCACCACGTTGATATCCTTGGGGGGTGTGATTTGGCCGAAATGGATGTTGAAACCGTGGGCAAAGGCCAGGGTCTTACCGGGTTTCAGGACCGGTTTGATGGACTCTTGGTAGAGCTTGGCCTGTTTCTCATCATTGATAAGGATCATGATGAAGTCCGCGGCTTCCGCAGCGGCTTTGGCGGTTTTAACCACAAGCCCTGCTGCTTCCGCCCGTTTCCAAGAAGGGGAACCCTCGTAAAGCCCGACGATCACCGTAAGCCCTGATTCTTTGGCGTTAAGCGCATGGGCATGCCCTTGGGAACCGTAACCGATCACCGCGATGGTTTTACCCTTGAGCGCTCCGAGATCGCAATCTTTTTCATAAAACATGATAGCCATAAAACCTCCTTAAACGTTTCAAAGGAAACGTTTACACCCCCTTTTAAGAAAGGGTGATTGAGAAAAGCCGGTAATTGACTTACAGCAGGCATAGGCCCAGCCGCGCAATCGCCGGTTAATTGCTAAGGCTTAGGGAAGGTACTGCCAGCACCCGGGAACCCCGCTCCAGAGCAACCATACCGGTGCGAGCAAGTTCCAGGATACCGTAAGGGCGCAGGAGCAGGAGGAGGCCTTCCAGTTTTTCTATATCACCAGTGGCCTCAATGGTAATGGTAACAGAGGATACATCAATAACACGGGACCGGAAAATACCCACGATCTCGAGAACCGCAGGCCGGGTCTTTTCATCTGCCCGAATTTTCACCAACATGATCTCCCGGCGGATACAAGAGGAAGGATCCAGTTCCTGCACTGCAATTACATCCACCAGTTTACCGAGCTGTTTAATAATCTGTTCAAGCACCGAATCGTCTCCGGTTACCGCAATGGTCATCCGGGAAATGGAAGTATCCTCAGTTTCCCCAACCGTCAGGCTGTCAATATTGAACCCACGGCGACTGAAGAGACCGGAAACCCGGCTTAGCGTGCCTGCCCGGTTTTCCACCAATGCCGACACCACATGCTGCTTCATGCCTATCTCCCCTTCATCTAGGTATTGTATGTGACTCTATCATATACCCCGGGGAAATACAAGCCTTTGTAGCGCCTCCTATAAAGACATACGAGAAAAGTCCGCTTCCTTTGAGTTACACCGGCCTTTGACAGGTCATTTTTTGGTAGTGGTTTCTCCTCAACCAGGAACAGGTTTCCTTTCACTCAAATACTCAGGCTGCCATCCAGTTTGATTCAGATACTGAAAAGAACGATAAAACCGCCGCAACAAAAGCGGGTCATTCCTAGAGAACAAGCCGAACCTTTGCAGCCTACGGCTCATTTTATACAGGGGCGAGAGGCCGCCAAACCTCCCGGAAGCTTTACGGGTTAGTGAGAGCCCAGCATCCAACGGTGTTTCCTGTTATAGGCAAGCGGTGAGTAAGAGGCTTTTCCAGTGCCACACCAAAGGACCGCTGCTTATCCGTTCATGTAAGGTTTCCCGAAGCCGAGCAAAGTCCTCATCTCCCAAGGCACGGGCAA
>JAITAI010000122.1 GCA_031284195.1 Treponema sp. | reverse complement strand
CCATCCGGGGCCCGGCGGCCCTGGCCTTTAGTTACCAGGCAGAGGATGCGGCGGCCCTGCACCTCCTCCTGCAATGCGGCGGGGAAGAGGTGGAAGTTTTTACCCTGGACACCCGGCGGCTTTTTCCTGAGACCGGGGCGTACCACCGGGAACTGGAGCTTTTTTTCAAGGTTCCTATTCACCAATACTACCCCGACCCAGAGGAAGAAAAAAAACTGGAAGCCGAGCTGGGGGAATGGGGGATGCGGGAAAGTCTTGAAAAACGGCAGCGCTGCTGCGACGTGCGGAAGGTGCGGCCCCTGGGCAGGCTCCTCGCGGGAAAGAACGCCTGGGTAACGGGCCTCCGGGCGGCCCAGTCGATCACCCGGTCGGAGCTCAAACTGCTGGAATACGATGAACAATTCGGCCTCATAAAAATAAATCCCCTGGCGGACTGGAGCGATGAGGATCTAGCCGCTTATATCGAACGGTACCGGATCCCCCTCAATCCCCTTTACGCCCAGGGCTTTAAGAGTATCGGCTGCGCTCCCTGTACCCGGGCAGTGCAGGAAGGGGAAGATATCCGGGCGGGCCGCTGGTGGTGGGAACTTCCGGGGCATAAGGAGTGCGGATTGCATACCCGGAGGGCCGCCACCGGGGGCTTGGGTAAAGCGCAGGCCCCTGGGAGGTAGCCGGGACCGCCGGACCCGGCGGCCAGGAAGGAGGAGGCGTGCAAGGCCCGGCTTGGAAACAGTCCCCATCCAGGTATATCCACTTGAACGGCACAAGGAGAAGGAATGACAGGAGAAACAGCGGCAGGTTGTTTAAGCAAGCTGGATAAACTGGAATCCCAGAGTGTTTTTATCATCCGGGAGGCCTATAAGTCTTTCAAGAATATCGGGATGCTCTGGTCCATCGGTAAGGACAGTACGGTTTTATTGTGGCTGGCGAAGAAGGCTTTTTTCGGCCATGTGCCCTTTGAGCTTATCCACATCGATACGAATTACAAGATCCCCGAAATGATAGCTTATCGGGACCGGCTGGCCCGGGAACTGAAGCTGCGCCTCGTGGTGGGACAGAACAGAAAGGCCCTGGTGGAGAAGCGTACCTTTCCCGACGGCCTGGACCGGATATCCTGCTGCAAGGAACTCAAGACCATTCCCCTGCGGCAGACCCTGGACGGGACCGGACCCCGGCGGGTCTACGATCCCCACCGGGACGCCTGGGAGGACCTGGAATCCGCCAAGCCCTATAACGCGGTCATCGTGGGGGTCCGCAGTGACGAGGAGGGGAGCCGTTCCAAGGAGCGGGTCTTTTCCAGCCGGGACGAAAAGAGCGAATGGGACGTGGGATCTCAGCCGCCAGAACTCTGGAACCTCTACAAGACCGAGTTTGCCCCCAAGACCCACGTCCGGGTTCATCCCCTGCTGGACTGGACGGAACTCAACATCTGGGAGTATATTGAGCGGGAAGGAATCCCGACGATTCCCATTTATTACAACCAGGGAGCGGGCAAGCGCTACCGTTCTTTGGGTTGTTATCCCTGTACCAATCCGGTGGACTCCAATGCCCGCAATCCCCGGGAAATTATCGAAGAACTCATCAGCGGGAAATTCAGAAACATCGCGGAGCGTTCCGGCCGGGCCCAGGATATCGAGGGGGGCGGTACCTTGGAAACCCTCCGTAAAGAGGGGTATATGTGATGGCTGCGCCCGGATCGGTTTCGGAACGGATGAACATCGTGATCACCGGCCATGTGGATCATGGTAAGAGTACCCTGGTGGGACGGCTTCTGGCAGATACTGCTTCTCTACCCGAGGGAAAGCTCCAGGCAGCGAAGGACTCCTGCAAAAAGAACGGCCGGGTCTTTGAATACGCCTTCCTCCTGGACGCCCTGGAGGATGAGCAAAAACAGGGCATTACCATTGACAGCGCCCGGATCTTTTTCAAAAGCGCCCTCCGGGAATACCTTATCATCGACGCGCCAGGACATATCGAATTTTTGCGGAATATGTTGAGCGGCGCTTCCCGGGCAGTGGCTGCGGTGCTGGTGATCGACGCCGTGGAAGGGGTGGCGGAAAATTCCAAGCGTCACGGTTTGATCCTGTCCCTCCTGGGGATCTCCCAGGTGCTGGTGGCGGTGAACAAGCTGGATGTCCTGGATTACGATGAGGGGGTGTTTAACCGGATCAAAAGCGAATACGGGGTATACCTGGAAACCCTCAAGGTAAAGCCCCTGGCTTTTGTGCCGGTCAGCGCCCGGGAAGGCAAAAACATTACCGAAAGGGCCCTGGCGGAGATGCCCTGGTATCGGGGGAAAACAGTGCTGGAAGTTCTGGACAGTTTTCACAACCTTTCCTCCAAGGAAGATTCCTTTTTCGCCATGCCCGTGCAGGATGTCTATCGCTTCAGCAATGACAACGACGACCGGCGGATCTATGCGGGGACCATCGTGAGCGGCGAGGTTTCCATTGGGGATGGGGTGAGCTTTCTGCCCTCCTGCAAAGAGGCCCACATTAAAAACATTGAGGTCTGGGCTTCCCCGGCAAAGACCAGGGCCGTCACCGGGGAGGCCTCAGGCTTTACCCTGGAAGAAGAGATATATATCAAGCGGGGGGAGGTGATGGTGAAGTCCGGGGAGGCCTCCCCGGTGAGAGCCGCTGCCCGGCTCCGGGCTAATATGATATGGCTGGGCTCGCAGCCCCTGGGCTTCAACAAGAACTACCTCCTCAAACTGGGAAGCGACAAAGTTGAGGTCCGGCTTGAAAAAATCGAGCGCTTCCTGGGTGAGTCCGGGGACGCGGGGTACCGTGAACTGCGCCGCCACGACTGCGGCGGCCTGGTCCTCAGCCTGGCCCGGCCCATCGCCGTATCCTCCTTCTCCGATAACGCCTCCCTGGGCCGCTTCGTCATCGTTGACGGCTACGATGCCGCCGGAGGTGGCATCGTCCTGGAAAGCCTTGAGGCCGGGGATGAGGCCCCTCCCCGGATCAGCCGGGACTTCGAGGAGGAACTCTTCGCCTTCCTCAAGGTCCACTTCCCCCACCGATTTGTGAATAAGGAATAATTAATAGCGCAATCATCCCCTTACCTATAACTGATCGTTTTGGGGTCTTAGTTTTTGACAATCCGGCTAATCAACGATACCGGTAGCAAGCTGGAAATTGAGGTCTGTGGATCCCGGGGGAACGTATCGGGTTGGAGTAATCATAAAACTCATTCGCAGAGATTTTATACGAGAAAACCAAGAACTCCCCCGAATAGGGTGAGCGTTGAAGCAGGAAGTGAAGCTGAGAGGCTAACTAAACTTCGATGATTTATACCTCAGGGGATAATTACGATTTTTTTTCGTTGTTCCTGAGTTATTTTCATATCCTGAGTACATTATATTTTGCTAGTGGGAACAGACCCTAATCAGCCTTATCCTTCCGGGTAACCCTACATACCCTGGGACTTCGTACCGGCCCTCTTTAGCTATCAAGCCCTGGTATGATACAATCATGCCATGGACCATTCAAGAAAAACCATTTCCCGGGAACAGGCCTGGGAGCTCTTGAAAACCTACAATAAAGACCCCTTTCACTTGCAGCATGCCCTCACCGTGGAAGGGGTCATGAAGTGGTATGCTCGGGAATTGGGGTATCAAGATGAAGAAGCCTTCTGGGGTATAGTCGGTCTCTTGCATGATATTGATTTTGAAGCCTATCCCCAGGAACATTGCCGCAAGGCCCCGGAATTGCTCCGGGCAGGCGGTGTAGGAGAGGACGTGATCCATGGAGTATGCAGCCACGGGTATCAACTGACCGTGGAGGTGAAACCAGAACACCTTATGGAAAAGGTCCTCTACGCCGTGGATGAACTTACCGGCCTCATCTGGGCAGTGGCCATCATACGGCCTTCAAAACAAGTGGCAGACCTGGAAGTCAAATCCGTGAAAAAGAAATACAAGGCCCCCAATTTTGCCGCAGGCTGTTCCCGCCAGGTCATTGAGCGGGGTGCTGCCATGCTGGGCTGGGACTTGGATAGGCTCATCGAAAAAACCATTCTCGCTATGCGCTCCTGTGAAGCAGCGCTCCCGGCCCTCATGAACTTATGAAGAAAATGAAGAAACAAGGGCTGATCGCCATGAGCGGCGGCGTGGACAGTTCGGTGGCGGCTTTGCTCTCCCAAAAGGCGGGTTTCGACTGTATCGGCGTTACCTTGAAACTTTTTTCTGCTGCTGAAGACCTGCAGCAGGGGGAGCGAAAGCGGTCCTGTTGTTCCCTGGCGGATGTAGAAGACGCCAGGTATGTGGCTTATCAGTTGAATATGCCCTACTATGTGCTTAATTTTTCCGCAGCCTTTGCGGATCAGGTGATCCGCAAATTTGTGGAAACCTACGAAAAAGGCGAGACGCCGAACCCTTGTATTGATTGTAACCGGTATATCAAATTCGACGGCCTTTTGTACCGGGCCAAGCAGTTTGCTATTGAGTACCTGGTAACCGGCCACTACGCCCGGATCGAACCCCAGGGCAGCCGGTTGCTCCTGAAGAAAGCCCGAGATCCCAAGAAAGACCAGAGCTATGTGCTCTACACCATGACTCAGGAACAGTTGGCCCATACGGTTTTCCCCCTAGGGGACCTCACCAAGGAGGAAGTCCGCGCCATAGCCGTGGAAGCTGGTTTAGTCAACGCCCGGAAACAGGAGAGCCAGGACATCTGTTTCGTTCCTGGAGGCGATTATGCCCGTTTCATTGAGGAATATCGGGGGAAACCTGCTGCCCCTGGAAACATCCTGGATGAAACAGGGCTCCTTTTGGGACAGCATCAGGGGCTCATCCGGTATACCATCGGCCAACGCCGGGGACTGGGGCTTTCTTTTCCTGAACCCCGGTATGTCTCGGCAAAATCCACAGCGGATAATACCCTTACCTTGGGCAAGGAAGGGGCTTTATACACCAAATCGCTCTATGCCGATACCCTTAACCTCATTGCCTGGGATGAACCGGAAAAGCCGCAGCGGGTCACGGTTAAGACCCGGTACCTCCAGGCAGAGCAAACCGCCAAGGCCCTGCAGGTTGAGGCTGATCGTATCCGGGTTGATTTCGATAAACCCCAGCGGGCCATTACCCCAGGACAAGCGGTGGTGCTCTATGACGGTGATGTGGTGCTTGGAGGGGGAACCATCCTGAGCGCCGGGACCAGGTGAAGCATCCACGGTTTGGGGGATATTTTCTAGACCCCAGGCTTCTTGAAACCACTGGCAGACCCCAAACCAGAGGGTTCATTCCTTGAATGACCAGGATCTGCCGAAGATGATACAGCACATAGAAAATAGAAATAAATAAATAAAGGAAAAAAATGGAAAAAACTGTTGCCTTATTACGGGAGTCCGGGGCCATGCTGGAGGGACATTTCCTCCTGTCCTCAGGACGCCATTCAAACCGCTATTTCCAGTGCGCTAAACTTTTGCAATACCCTGACCGGGCTGCTGCTGCTTTGGCCACGGTGGTAGCCCGGATTAAGGGAGACGGGCTATCCATAGACGCGGTGGCGGGACCTGCTATAGGAGGTATCATCGTTGCCTATGAACTGGGTCGCCAACTGGGGATCCCCGCGTTTTTCACCGAGCGGGACGACGCCGGAACCATGGTCTTGCGCCGAGGTTTTACGGTACAAAAGGGAGCACGGATCCTCATTGCGGAAGATGTGATTACCACTGTTGTCTCTTCTCTGGAAGCCGCAGATGCCTTGAAAGTCCTGGGCGCCCAGATTATAGGTTTGGCCTGCCTGGTGGATCGCCGCAGCGAGGGAGTCCTCAGTCCCTGGCCCCTCTATGAAGCATCCCGGATACCTGCAGCGAGTTGGGACAAGGAATCCTGTGAGCTGTGTAAACAAGGAATCCCCTTGGAAAAACCAGGGTCCAGAACGTTTATCTAAGGCAGCGGAGTCAATCACTTCCCAGGAACTTAGGAGGGTAACCTCAAAAACCGTATGCGGTAATTTCTGGACCGAGGCATTTGAGTTGTATGCGGGTATCTGCCGGAACAATAGTACTGCGTTTCTTTCTGTCCATTAGACCGAAGGAGGACCGCTGCCCTGTTTATCAGGCATACAGGGTACCTGCTAGAGGTAGTATGACGGTCCCTTTTGGGCTGACTGTCATTAGATTGAGCTTCTTGGGGATATTCAGTATACTACGGAGACTGTTTCAGAAGTGAAGTTTTGAAACCGCTGCTGCTTACTCCATGTAAGGAAGGATACTATGGAATCAATCCTGCTGACTGCAGAAGATGTGGCTAAACAACTGCGTATCAAAAAATATACGGTGTATGAACTGATTAAACGAGGTGAACTTCCCTCTTCCAAAGTGGGTAAACAGGTTCGGGTTTACCAAGAGGATATCAACCGTTATTTGCAATCCAGGAAGACCGGTTCCCAGGCCCTAGTGCCTGCGCTTGCAGCAGAAGGACCGGTTGGGCGCCTTGAGGATAAACCCCTGGTGGATTTTCCTGGCGTTCCCCAGGCGCCTATCATTATATGTGGTCAGGATAAGTGTCTTGATCTTTTGGTGAGCAGAATTTCCAGAACAGGGACTAACCTGGTCCTGCGCTCTTTTATGGGTAGTTATAATGGTTTATTTACCCTTTATAACGGCAGGGTGACCATGGCTGCAGCGCACCTGTGGGATGGGGAAACTGATACGTATAATTACCCCTTTATTCGTCACCTGCTTCCGGGGCTTCCCGTGGGGGCGATGCGTCTTGCCGGCCGTATGCAGGGTTTTTACGTTAAGAAAGGAAACCCTTTGCAGATCAAGGACTGGAGGGATTTAGCGCGACGGGACATAACCATGATCAATCGGGAACGGGGCTGCGGTACCCGGATTCTGTTGGATCAGAAGTTGGCCCAGTTGGGGATCGATACGGATCATATCCAGGGTTATACCAAGGAATATACCTCCCACCTAGCCTGTGCCAACACCGTGGCCAAGGGTGAGGCAAACCTGGGTTGCGGCTGCGAGCGAGGTAGAGAACATATTTCTGGAGTTGATTTTGTTCCCCTGCAATTGGAATGGTATGATTTTATATTCCGCCTTACCGATCGAAATACCCCTGCGGTGAGGACCATGCTTTCCTATGTCTTAGAGGGTGAGTTCAGACAGGACCTGGAAATGCTGGGAGGTTATGATCTATCTCAAACCGGCCGGTACGAAACGTTTTATGGAGGAACAGGCTCTTCTCTTTCCTGAAATTACCAAGATAAACCCAAGGACTGTTTGCCTGATTCCGTTACAGGGACCTCCGGTTCGATACCAACACCGTTTTTGGAGTAATCGGTCTCAGGGGCTTGTTCTCTGGTGGAGGCTTATACGAAACGAGCGCCAGTTCCCTGAGTTTCCTAGGATAGTCCTACCGTTCTATACCCACAGCTTCGGTACCACGCCGGATATGGTTTCAACCCATACAGTATATCAGATACACCCTGGTAAGGTGAGGCAGTTTCACAATTTGACCTTTTGCAACGGTCTCACCTGATTTGGTTCTTACCCATCCCATAGAATTAATGGCGTTACTATATCATAGTAAATGGCATTAAATTTATCATGTCAATTAAATCAAAGTAATGGATGATTTCCTTTATATACATAAACTGAGCCGGTTTCAAAATGTCAAACGGTGAAACCGGCTCAACCCTTAGCGACTATAATAAAGGAGTATCCTATGCAGAAGATCGTATCTTTGAATGAGCTCTTGAGGCAGTACATCCAAGGAAATTTACCGAAGAAAGACTTTGAAGGACATATCTTTACGTTTATCCTTGAAAATCGCCGCCGGTTTCATCTCTTTACCTGGGATAAGGATACCTGCGTTGATTTTCTATGCTGGTTTTACCCTCGCATGAGCCGGTCCATAGATACCTATCAAGATATGGGGGCATCTTTTGAGGCCTATATCGCCTCCATGGCGTATTGGTCTGCCCGGGAATATCGTTCTCAGCAAGCGGCTCATGACCTTACCGAACATGCCTTCTGGGAGGCCCGGGCAAAAGATATGAACCCATGCGAAAATGAACCGGTATATTTAGAACCTCTTGCGGCTATTAAACCAGTTTCTAACCCCCGGCAGATCCTCATATTATTACTTAAAACGTATTTTTTTTTATCCGAAGATCATATCTCGCGCATTGCTCCGGCAATTGGCATAGAAAAAGTACAGCTCCAACGGCTAATCGATGAATTGCGGAGACGGAGACTGAAACGGGACGAAGAGCTTCGAGGGCTTAATGAACGAATACAGTGTCAATACTACCGGTATATAGTCTTTAAAAAAAAATTGGAAGGGGCCTTGGGAAGATCGGTCCAATATGAAAAAATAAAAGGCCAGATGGAACGAGCCCAGATACGATATAACACGATGAGAAAGCGCTTAGCCGCTATGAATCATTACGCTACTAACCGTGAGGTAGCCGAGGTCTTGGGTATTCCCAAGGGAACAGTGGACTCAAGTCTATATGCGATAAAACGAAAATACAAGTTAGCGAACAGGGAATATGCAAACTCCGCCAGGGTAAACGCATAGCCCATACCTGAGGTTTAGGGGCTTTGGGCTCCCTCTAGTTCTATACCGGGGTCCTAGGCCACTCAGCAGAGGGTTCGTTCCAAGTCAGCGCTGCTGTTATGCACTGCACCTTCGGGATTTTGCATTCCTCCAGGCGCTATTACGTGGGACTCCTCATACCACGGTTTTACGGGAAGACGGCTTGAAAGCACGCAAAACCTTTTTGGCAAGGGATCCGGGCGCTTGGAGTCTGCAATGGGAAGCCGCTTCCACCACTAGGAGTTTCCCAGAAAACTCCCTCCTGATGCAACCCCCGGGAAGGATCAGCGTCAAACTAGAGCGAGGATATGCGAGTTATGACATCACTACATACGGGGATGAGATCAGGGCAGGCGAAAGGATTATATCCTATTCCTAAGCCTCTGCCGTTTCAAACTCCGAAAGAAGAAATTGCCAATGGGATCTTGCACGGCGTGGGCGCGCTTTTGGCCGTGGCCGGTTTGGTGTTACTGGTGCTTCGGGCCCAGGGATACCTGAGAGGGTCTGGAGGCGGTACCGTGGCGGTATGTTCCTATAGTATCTTCATGGTGGCGATGATCACCATGTTTCTTACGTCTACCTTGTACCATGCTATCCAGCATGAAGGGGCAAAACGGGTGTTCCGGATCTTCGATCATTCCGCAATCTACCTGCTTATTGCAGGAACCTACACCCCCTTCTGTCTCCTTGCCTTGAACGGCCCCTTGGGGTGG
>JAITAI010000116.1 GCA_031284195.1 Treponema sp. | reverse complement strand
GAGGAAGAAAATTTACCGGTCTCTACTTTTGGGGAAATTTGGGGATACCTCATCAGCGGGAAAGAACAAGCCTTCACCGGGGAGCTTCCCCTGACGGATATTGGGTATTTTGGAGCGGAAGTGGACCACTATGGCCAACTGGTGAACGTTCCTAATCCCCGGAATATTCCCCGGTTTGCGGGACGGATACATCTGGTGGTGGGCTGCGGAGGCAGGGCCTTGTCTCATTTCGTGCTCATGGAAGGAAGTCCGGTGAGAAAGCAGCTTATCACTGACTTACTTGATAAGTCAAAGCCCTTTGATGGTCTGCAAATTGATTTTGAGCTGGTTCCTCCACGGGACAGGGGTAATTTCCATTCGTTTCTTGCAGAACTGCGTAAAGGTCTTGGAAATAAGCGCTTCACCATCGCCCTTCCTGCCCGGCTTCAACCTCTGGATAATGACGTCTATGATTACGAAAAGATTACGCCGCTGGTGGACCGGATCCTGGTGATGGCTTATGATGAACATTGGGCTACCAGTGAACCTGGTCCGATTGCTTCTATGGATTGGTGTAAATCCGTGGCGGAGTATTCCCTTAAAACGATTGGATCGGAAAAGCTCATCATGGGGCTTCCCTTTTATGGCCGGACCTGGGGAAGTAGCAACCTCTTTAGGGCCTTCTATTTTTCAGGCATCGAGCGGATTAAACAAGAGCATAGGGTTACCGAAGTCCGCCGGGAGCAGGGGATTCCTACATTTACCTATGAAGTTCCTGTTACGGTTACGGTCTACTATGAAGACGATCATTCCCTTTCGGTCCGTATGGAAATGTACCGGACCCTGGGGGTACAATCCATTGGATTCTGGGCCTTGGGGCAAGAGAGTCCGACTGTATGGAAGCTGCTCAAGCTGAAAAACGAGTAGGCCCAGGGTCTTCATATCCATCATGAGGAAACCCCTGGTAGAACCCGGTATCCCAGGGCCCGAAACCCATGCCGTTTACAATCCCCCAGGCGATGAAAGCCCGGGGGTTTCTTTCGATCAAACCGTTCTGCTTCGGAAGCAGGAAGGGCCATGATCCCTACACCTCCTGGGGAGAGCAGTTCCTGGAGCCCCTCCCAGAGGGGGATGATCCGGTCGGTTTGAGGTACGAATTGGGGAAACCCCACGATGAGATCATAGGCGCGGCTCTCAGGTTCTAGGGCTGCAGCCAGGCTTTTCCGGTTTACGCTCAGGTCTAAGCCCGGTATGGTGAGGACAGTTTCGTGGGACATATTATGCCGGGACGCTTCCAGAGCCAGGATATTTCTACTGAAAAATACCCAACGGTACATCCAAGAAACCTCCTCAGGCTTTTTTTCTTGTGCCAGGTACGCCAAAAACCACCGGGGGAAATGTCCCTGACCAGGTTCATAGATGAGTATGGAACCCTGGGGAGAAACCCTGAGTTTTTCTCCCTTTAAGCGGGTCATAAGTTTGGCCGCCGCTTGGACCGCTTCGCTGGGGGTGTCAAAGTCTGCTACTCCCTGGATAGTATCCAGGGAATAAGCTAAGCCCTCCATGACATAATCCCCCCGGCGGCGATGATACATAGGATAATCCCGAAGCAAATGTCCTGCTCCTTGAACCGGCTCCAAGGGTCCCTCAAAAGGGTATGCCATAGAACCATAAGGAAAAGAAGCGGAACCCAGGGGTCCGTACATGAAAACCTTATGTTCCCTTCCTTGTTCTTCGTACTGCAAAGGAACTTTTGCCTGGGCGATCTGAGAACGAACAAAATCAGAGAGTGGATTAACCACCACGATGAGCACAGAGCCCCCTGGATTCAGTAAAGCAGCGGACCGAAAGATAAAATCCGCCAAAACCGGTTTTCCCGCCTTGGCAGGGATGTTGGAAACTATGAGGTCCCACCGGGCATGCAGCGGACCTCCCAAAAGGGGCTCTGTACGGCTGGAAAGCAGCCCTGGGGGGATGTGGTTTTTTTGGGCGTTGTATTCGGTTATGATGTTAGCCAGTTCGTCCCGATCCTGACAGCGGACATGAAAAGAACCGGGAAGCAGGGTCGAATCACCTTGGGCTAATAAAGCTCCCGCCACACAGATACCGATCACCCCCACCCCGCAGCCTGCATCCAGAACCGTCTGCGGCAAGGGCTTCCCTTGCCGTTTAGCCGCATCCCACTGCCGGGAAAGCACTTTAAGCAGGAACTCTGTCCCCGTATCAATACCCGCGGAACTGAACAGTCCTTGGGAAAGGGCAAAAGAGAAAACCTTACCCCGGAACTTAAAGCTCACTACTTTAGTCGTATAGGCTTCTGCTCCCTGGGGGAAGCTGTCGCAGGGATTAATCGTTTACCCGTTCCACGTATTCTTTGGTTTCGGTATTGACCAGGATCTTATCATTTTCCTTGATGAAAAGGGGGACTCGGACGGTAAGACCGGTTTCGGTAATAATGGGTTTGGTAGCCCCTGAGACCGTATCGCCTTTCACGTAGTTTTCGCTTTGAGCCACGGTAAAGACCACCTTATAAGGGATTTTAATATCAATAACCTTATCTTCCCAGATGGTAAGTTCATAGACGTCGTTTTCTTTAAGATAGTATTTTTTGTCTTCCAGATCAGCTATAGGCACTTCATACTGCTCATAGGTCTCATTATCCATGAAGTGATAATAATCCTGGTCCGCATATTGAAACTGGCAGCTTGGGTTACTCACCAGAGCGTCCTCCACTTCCAGTTGGGTAGGTATGGTCAAACTGAGGACCCCTCCGTCCTTGATACCCTTCATCTTGACCCGGGCAAAGGCGCCTCCTTTCCCAGGATTGACGAATTCCCGCTCTACCACAATATAGGGCTGCCCCTTTTGAAGCAAACAGGTTCCCTTGGAGATATCTCCGCCTCGAATCATATATTCCTCACTTATGAGAGGTTTTTTTCAAATCTGACCTTTTGAAAAAAGCCTCATTAACTAAACTACCATTGAGTATACTGAGTCAGAAGGTACATGACAATAGGTTTTCCTGGATCCATCCTGAATCCGGCTGCTTCAA
>JAITAI010000081.1 GCA_031284195.1 Treponema sp. | reverse complement strand
TTCTGGCCGGTTAACTCATTCCGCGCCGGCAACGGAGCTGCCGATGCTTTTCCTACTTTTGGAGTGTCGCGCAGGCGGCTTCTATACAACCGGAATGTTATGTGCAACACCCTGCTGTTTTTGGTTTATGCGTTCCCAATGGTTTAAAGGTATCCGTCAAATTCGCCTCACCTTTTTAAGTTAGCCGGTCGGGGGTAATCTTTCTGGAAAGAATAAACCAGGAGGTTTTATGAAACGGTGCAACGAAGCAGACAAGGCGTGGCTGGTTGGGGAATGGGAAAAGAGCGGAAAATCCAAATACGCATTTGCCAAAGAGCTGGGATTAAGCTACCAAACTTTCAGCAGGTGGACGCGCGAGCCGGAGGGCGTTCAGGATTTCGTCGAAGTAGGCAGGGATTTGGAGAGGGCGGAGGCGGGACAGGATCCGCGAACTTGCTGCGCTCTGGTGGTGGAGCACGGATCCTTGCGGGTCCATCTTCCTACGGGGGTCAGGCCGCATGATCTGGCTGTGGTAGTCCAGGCATTGAGGTAAGCGATGACCGTAGATCTCAAGACAGTAAGGCTCTATATCCGGCCTGGCTATACGGATTTGCGGAAAGCGGCGAAAGGGCTGACGGTTCTGGTCCAGGAGCAGATGAAACTGGACCCGTTTTCCGGGGGCGTGTATCTGTTTTGCAACAAGGGGAGGAAGCTGCTGAAAGCGGTGTGGTGGGACCGGACAGGATTCTGGCTGGCGCAGAAGCGGCTGGAGGAGGAAAAGTTTCCGTGGCCTGAGAACAGCGGGGAAGCGGAAGAACTGAGCGCGGAGCAACTGGGGATGCTGTTGTCGGGGATAGATTTCTGGAAAGCCCATAAGCCGCTGCAATACCGGCGGGTTGGTTAAGAAAAAGAAATAAAAAAGCGAAAAAAGCTCTTTGCACACATCGCTTGCCGTGATAGTATTACTGCTATGGGAACAGCGTCCGCGGCAAGCGAAGATGTGAAAAGCTATAGTGCCCGTCTTGAAGAAGCGAACCGGCAGTTGCAGGAAACGAATCAAAACAACATCATTCAATTTGAGAAGAAAGTCGCAATTCTGGAACAGGAAAACCAGTATTTGCAGGAGAAGCTGAAACTGGCGTTGTTCCGGCAGTTTGCCCGCCACGCGGAGAGGTTTGTCGGGGAAGGGCAACTGCCGCTGTTTGACTCAGGCGAAGGGACCGCGCCGCCGGCCGGGGAACAGACGGACGAGACGGAAACGGTCAGGAGCTATAACCGGACAAAACGAGGGCGGAAACCGATTGACGAACATATTCCGCGGATCGATGAAATGATAGACATACCGGAAGCGGACAAACAGTGCGCCTGCGGAAGCGCGCTGGTGTGCATCGGGGAAGACGTCGCCGAACGGCTGGTAATGGTCCCCGAGCAGGTGTATGTCATACGGTATCATATGAAGAAATACGCTTGCCATGAGTGCGAAGGCTCAGGAGACGAAGAGCGGCCTGCGGTGCGGAGGGGGGAGGCTCCGAAGAATCTCCTGCCCGGCAGCATAACGACGCCTGAGCTTTTAAGCTATATATTTACGAAGAAATACTGCGATTACACGCCGTATTTCAGGCAGGAAGCGGCGTTCGGGCGGATTGGGATACGGTTGTCGCGGCAGAACATGGCGAACTGGCAGCAACGGGTGACCGAAAAGCTGCACCCCTTATTTGGCCTACTGAAGGAACATATACGGAGCGGGACTGTGGTTCAGATGGACGAGACGACGATGACGGTGATGGACGAACCGGGGCGAGCGAACGGCCAAAAGAGTTATATGTGGCTTGCCCGGGGAGGCCCGCCGGGGAGGCCCGCGTTATGGTACGAATACCGCCAGACGAGGGAGAAGAAACACATCGCGGAGATCCTGGGAGGGTTCAGGGGGTATCTGCAAAGCGACGGCTACAGTTCATACGAATCGGCGGCGGAGCAAGATATGACCGGAGTAATCCATGTGGGTTGTTGGGCTCATGCGCGGAGGAAATTTTTCGAGGCGATGAAACTAGCGGCGAAGGGGAGCCTTGCGGAAGTGGCGCTGTCCTGGATAAAGGGATTATACACGGTTGAGAAAGACTTGCGGGCAAAGCTGCAAAACGAAACGATAGACGCGGAAACATTTGAGATGCAGCGCCGGGAGCGGTGCGAGCCGATACTGCGGGTGTTTCGTGAATGGCTTGAGGAAAACCGGGGGATAGCGCCGGCAAGCAGCAAGATCGGGGAAGCGATTAACTATGCGTTGAATGAATGGCATACATTGGAACGGTACGTGCTGGACTGGCAGCTTACGCCGGACAACAATGCGTGCGAACGGGGGATACGACCGTTTGTGATGGGGCGGAAAAACTGGGTTATGTCCGGTTCCCCCGCCGGAGCCAAAAGCTCCTGTGAATTATACACGCTCATAGAAACGGCGAAAGCGAACAACCGGAATCCGGTTAAATATTTGACCCGCCTCTTTGAGAAGGCCACCGCGATGCGCCCCTCCGACGACTGGAGCCAACTGCTCCCCTGGAATCTCACCCTCTAAATTTTTTTTAGAGGGTGGTTAAAATTGACAGATACGGAGTATCAGCGGTTTTTACCCAAATTAAAGCGTTTGCGGGTGTTCGGCACTATTATTGAGTCCATGCGTACCGATGCGTTTCTCTACAAAACTGCCTAAGAACTTGCGACTCAGAAGATATTTATGTGGATAACGTATATCATCGGCAAATCTATTGAGAAATTCGCATATTCTTTTTATGCTTTGAAATCCGTTATCTTTTTCAGTGCACAAATTATACAAAAAAACCAAATCATGAGTCTTTTTCGGAATAATGTCTCTAAAGGTTAAATAACCTTTTAAATATTTTTCTGTCGCCTGGGCACAATGGTAACATATAATTTCATAGGGCTTGCGAGCAGCTTCATTCAATATTTTTGCAGAATATAAATCATCGTCCGCAAGTTGTAACCATTCTTTTACATTTTCATTGTTCATATAATAGTTTCCCCTTTTGACAAATCGTTCTCTCAAAGATATTGTTTTCCCTTCTTGCATTAAAATAAGTTTCTCGCCCTAATAATAAATCTATAAAAAATATTTTTTTATCTCCTAAATCACCGATTATTTTTGCATACAATTCTGAAAAATTATTTATATTATCTGGTGTTACAACGTAAATATCTATATCGCTTTCTTCGGTTGGATTACCATAGGCATAGGAACCAAAAAGATAGATATACTTTGCCGGCACAAATTTGAGGACGGATTCTTTTATATTGTCTATTTTCTCTGTTAAAATATCCATGTTTTTATTATATATTTCCATTCTTTTTTGTCAAGTGCGTCATTTTAGCCCAATTGCGCCCAGTGCGCCCGCAAGATCGGTATTGTTTATACCGTAATACGCCATGTATTTCCGTACCGCCTCAGACGGCATAATACGCTTCTTCTTCATTGCCGACCCCCGTCCCGTTCTTTGCTATTATACCATCCCGAAAAAACTTGAACAATGTCTTATCCGGCATAAAAAACGGCGCCGGCCTCCGAGAATACGGGGGCTTTTATTTTTTCATAAGAACCTTTAGGATGCCTTCGTAAAGAGTTACACGAAATAAAATCCAGGAATTTTAATGTATAACCGCACCGCATCCTGGCGGTGTGAAAAAACGAAAAGTAGTTCTTGACAAATGATAGTATCCAAGGATCAATATACAAAAAGATGGAAATATAGCAAAAGAATATCAGCTAAAGGCAGTTGTAAAAGCAATTGAAAAGTTACAAGAAGAGAAACATAAAGAAACCAAACGAGATGAAAATACGGGGAACCTCCGGCAGAAATGGTCATGATACCTAGCTATCGCCCCTTATTTAGAAGGCAACCACGGCCGGCCGGTCCCCTCCGGAATAGAGACGTGCATGGTAACAGATACGTACAATGTCAACGGCATATGGTTTGCCGGATGGCTTACCGTTACTTTCGCAACCCCGTTTTCCTTTGCCCGGATGCCGGCATAATCATATCCTACATCCACAAATTCAATCACATCGACACTATCTACGTTCCAGGTAATATTTGTCTTTTCATAGTCATTTGCGTTAGTGATTACTTTGATATATTCCGTATTCCCTTTCGGATTAAATAATGAAGCTTTGTAGACCCAAGCAACACGTTATTCAGCAAGTCAGACGCATTTTTTACCACATAAACAACAATTTCTTTCGTATTTTCACTCTTTGCGTGCCCTACCGTGATTTTCGTCTGCCCGAATGATTTCCCCTCGATACGGGCTTCTTCCCCGTTTGCGACAATACCCGCAACCGCGCCGTCTTCTGTCGCCCAAATAAGTTTCCCTTTCTCCGCTTCCGGAGCGCCCACCAGACTTACCGGAAATTGTACCGTACCACCTACTACCACCCCGACATAGGTGTCCCCGGAAATATAGTACGGCGTATCAACCGATATATTAGACTCGTCTACTTTAATATATAAATCATTCGTTATACCTACCACCGTATCGCTTACCGTGAGCACCGCCTCCCCACGGCTCATGCCCTGTAATAATATTCGGTTCCCGATAACGGTCGCTTCCACCACATCAGGCCGTGTATTCACCACACTATAGGTATTTTCCCCGTGCTGTAAGTTTATTTCGTCAATACTGATAATAAGATTATGCCCAATCCCGATATTTTTATATACCCCGTTGATATAAAAATATTTAATACTTTTCACATAAGCGTCATCGCCGACAATGACTACCTGTTTGAACGGATTTCTTAAGTTGCCGCCTTTTACCGTAAGATACGTAATGCCGTTTGCAAACCCTTCCAAAACACCGTTTAACCCTGTCCCCGTCACCGCCGCAATTGCCGTATCTTCCACTTCCCATATAACATCCCCAATAGATCCCGTCCCGCTGCTTGTCCATAGCGTAATCGCTTTTTCCCCGCCTGCTTCTACCCGGTATACCCCGGTATTATAGACATCAACCCCCGCCGTATTAAACGTCCCTCGTGGATACACCTTCACTAATACGGTTGTATTATTTTCCGAATTGGTATTTGCAACTGTAATAGTCGCCGTCCCTACTTTCTTTGCCGTAATAACCGCTTCCGCCACAAGTTTTTCTATCCATTCATTATCAACCACACTCCGCCTTACCCGCCGCGTGTTTTTTACCACCCCTGAATTACTTGCCACTTCAATAATCGATGAATCGCTCACCGTCCAGCTAAACCCGTTTCTATCCGCCTCAATGCCGCCTACCAGCGCCATTTTTAATAACGTCGTATCGCCGCCAACTTCCATTTGGATAACATTTTGGCTTGTACTGATATATTTTTCCGCCGCGACCTGCATACTGCCCGTCCCATCGACGATAACCAGCATTTTCCGTGGGAAATCAGCATACTCATTATTAACCGTCACTATCGTTATCCCGGCGCTTAATCCTTTCAAATAAAAAGTGTTTTTATTTTGTACAACCTCAACAATATCAGGCGTAGCGCTGCTGTACGTATACTTATCATTATAATCGCTTTGTACCGCCCCCACCATAGTTGCCGAAAGGTATTTTGACTCAGCCATATTCATGGTCACAAAAGTTTCCGACAATTCAATATATTTATCTTCCTGTACCGTATAAACAATAACCTGTATTTTTAAGGTATATTCCGCTTTTGGATGGCTTACCTCCAGTAACCCAACCCCCTCCTATAAAGGCCGTATGCTCACCGTGTCTTTCATACCGTCTATCCCAAAGAAAGACGCCCCTTCTTTAATCCTATATTGAAATGAATTCTTGTCTGCCTCATTCCCCCCGTTTAAGCTGACCGTAATGGTTCTTGACAGCTCTGTTTGGTTAATGTTTACCACATTATCACTAGTTGTAATATAATACGGGATTTCATCAAACCCGACACAATATACTATGATATCTACCGGGTATTGCGCCTTCGGATGGTTTACCGTAATCACCGATGAGCCAATTTGTAACCCTTCTACAATACCAATATTGGTGCTGGTCTCTAAATTAATTACACCCGAATTGCCGTTTACCCATGCAAAATTCGCATTGTCAACAACACTCCCTCCCTGCAAATTAAGGGAAATGCTTTTCTTCCTATTTATTTCCACTTCAATAACGGTATTTTCCGTTACAATATGCGGGATATTCAAATTCACAATACCTGATACTTTTACCTCAAGATACGCTACCAGCTTCTCATATTTCGCAATAACAACGACGCTCCCCGCCCCAATCCCCTCTAATATCACCCCATCGTCACTGCTTTCTTCATTAATGGAAACAACACTACCCCCTGAAACCGAATATACCACCTTTTCCCCGGCTGTTTTCCGTGCGCCTTTCGGGTTCATGTTCAGCTTTACTGAAACACTTTCACCAGCGGTAATCTCCTTCGCAGCCTCTTCAAATTTTATTGAAGTAATCTTCGGCGTGGTATCAGTAGTATCATTCCCCATCGAACAGGATGCCGCCATCAATACACACCCGATTAATATCACCGCTATTTTTCTCATGTTGCTTCCCTCGCTTCTCACTTTCTTTCCACTGCCTGTTCCCTGCTATTCACTCTTCCAATATGTCCCGGAGGGCATGGCAATATACCCGTCCATAATCGAACTTACCTCTATCCGGTTCTTCCCAAACCCGTATAAGGATATACATACCAACAAATCAGGAATCGCCGCATCGTTAAACGCATAATCATTCACAATTGCTGTCCCGTTCTTTTTCCCCGGCTGCTTGATATACAGGCAATCATTATTTGCCGCCTGTACGCCAAATTGGAACTTCGCAAAAAATTGCTGCCCTTCCTTTTCCTCATAGTACGCATTATCCGATGATAGTTCGACCGTCCCTTCCTTCCGGTCTATCTTGATATATGAATTCCCGTTCCGAAACGTCCCAAATGACGTATAAATAAGATCATCCTTTTTAAACATCGCCGCGTTATTTTCCATCACCGTAAAATCTACGTACTTTGAAGCGTCAATCACCGTCCTTTTTGACTTATTTACCCGCTCATTCGATTCATTGCTGCTACTATAAAACCCATTATTACACGTACTGATAATGAGCCCCGCCATAAATACTGCCATTCCTGTCTTTTTCATGCCTTGCCCCTTTATTAAAATTTCCGCCGCCATTTTTCGCGGTATACCATAAACATCTTGTAAAACGTTGCTTTCACCGTACCCCCGTTCCAATATTTATATTCAATTTTTATCGTCCCGACGTACTTCGATTCATATAATGAATCATTCGCTTTCCCGCTTGATCCCGGACCTGGCCAGTCTTGACACCATACCGCAACGCCGGGAGAACCCCCATCAAGAGGACGTACGCTCACCCCAAGCTCCGAATCATTTGTATTGTTTGCAGCCGAGGGTATGGTTAGCCCCGCCTCCGCCTTATCCGCATTCGCGTATAGTTTTATACTTTCATCATCCGCGATATATATCGCTTTCGCTAACCCGTCTATCCGCGATTTCTTTGCATTTCCCCCTGATCCCGTTACCCACGTAATATTTGTGTCCATAACCCAATTGACATTCACGGTTTCGTAGTACGCATAAATATCTAAGACAATTTCACTGTTATCCCGTGACGACCGTAACTTTAGCCTTCTAAAACCGCTCTTATGCGGCGCAACCGTTACTTTCTGCTCATCCTTGTCAATAACAACCGCCGCTACACTTGGATCATTTTCTATACCGTTGCCATAGACATCATACATAGTTACCGCTGACTTTGCCGGTAATATTTCATAAAATAATTCCGTTGGCGCTGCCCCCGGCGTCGTCCGTACCGAGTTCTTATCTACCCAACGAAATTCCGATTGATCCGTCACCCGTACCGATATTAACGCTTCAATCTCATTTGCGCTTAACGTAAATAACGTATCACTGGGTTCTTCCCCGCCGACAAAGACAATTTCATTCCGCTCCGGAAAATGACTTACCACAATGCCGTTGTACCCTCCGGCAACACTCGCCTGAATAAGCGCGTCATCATTATCCGGGGTCACCGTATAATGGGCCGTATATTGCTCCCCTATCATAATGTAGATAAAACTGATAACTTCCAGCGTTTTCGGCTCTGAAACATGCACCGCACAACCAATCTTCTCCCCCCGTAAAATACCGTTACTGTCGCATCCCCCGGTGCAAACGCGATTAACTGTGCGTACCCGTCATTCTCCGCTTGCACCTACACCACGCTTTCATTATCCGATTTCCATTCAAGATCGGTTATATAATTAAAGTTTGGCACGTTTGTCACGGTTGCTTTTATCCGCCCTGTCGTATTCTGTGCTAACTCAATAAAATAATCTGACAGTGAGAATATTGATTCATCAACATTCACAACCACATACAACCGCTTCACATATCCCGGCATTGAAGTATGCTCAATTATTACTTCTGCTGGCCCAACCCCAACGGGAATAAATTGTACTTGTGAAAATCCAATGCCGTTATTCCCTAACTGCACGATATTTGTATTTAACGACCTCCACCGTAAACCGCTTATGGCGTCATTCCCCGACCCGACCCCCACCGGCGTGGCCGTAATCATCGGGTTATTCCCGTATAACCGCATGGTCACTAAATTCACGCTCGTTTGAATGTATTTTACCTTCGCGTTATCAACATGGTTTATCTTCACCACAATTTCATCATGTGTTGTCCCGGTAACATTCCTCCCCGTTATAATAACCGTCCCCGCCCGGTACGCCTCGATAATGCACACCTTGTTGGTCCCCGTTACCGACGCAACCGTGTCGTCAGTGCTTTCATACACCGCCGTCATCCCTGTCGGGACTTCTATCGAAACCGTTGTACTCATACCCATATCCATGGTAACATTCGTCTTTGAAAACTTGATTGCGCTGTAGAGTTTCACATTTACCCGGATATCGAGCTTATAGGACGTTTTCGGATGTGATACCCGTATTATGGCCGTCCCTTCTTCTTTGGGCACAATATACGCATTATCCGCATTCGCCACCACTTCAATAACCGGATAGCTCCCCCCGGTCGACGTTTTCCGGTCCGATTCATAATTGGCGACAACCCAGCTAAACCCGTATATATCTTCCGCGTTTCCCCCGACCAGCCGCGCACTAACACTCCGGTTCGCATCGGACGGCTTCATCTCAATTAATGTCGATGCCGTTGTAATATACAGCGAATTTTTGGTAACATCCGGTTCCACTATCACAACCAGATTTATCGCATTTAACGATGAGCTATGACTCACCGTTACCGTCGCCGTCCCTTCTTTAACCCCTTTAATTAAACAAGTGTTCTCGGAATAATTCAGCGTTATATACGGCGAATTATTGCTGGTCCAATGGAATTGCGAATACTCGCTCTCCGATCCGCGTGAAGTCTCACGTAAAAAACTGACCGAACCCCCGGAAAATCTCACGTTCAAATTCTGACCATGGGGTTTACCGGTCAGTATCTTTGCGCCGTTTGGAGCAGTTGGTCAACCGCCGCCTCC
>JAITAI010000020.1 GCA_031284195.1 Treponema sp. | reverse complement strand
CCCCCCCCCACCGTCCCCCCCCCCCCCCCCCCCCCCCGCCCCCCCCCCCCCCCCCCCCCCCCCCCCGCCCCAATAAAAGGTTAAACCACGGGTCTATAAAATTTCCCATATACTGCCTTGCCTAGAGGTTCCTTGGATGTATGCTATTGATACATCCAGGGCTTTCGGGAAATCCTCTTAAAGGCTTTCCCGGAAGTTTCATGCAGTTTCTAGGATATGCGGTCAATGAAAAAGAGTCAAGCATAAAACCCTGAAAATCGGAAAAAAATACCCCCGCGCCGGTTCTTAACAGGGATCCTCATTTTTTATATACTCTTCTGCGTATTATCCTTATCTTTGATATAAGGAGAGTCTATGGCCAGCAAAGGAACGGTTGTCATTGACCGGGAATTATGTAAGGGTTGCTTGCTTTGCGTTCATTTTTGTCCCATGAAAGTACTGGAAGTAGATCCTCAGCCGAATGAAACGGGAAGTTACCCTTCAAAAGCGGCGCATCTAGAACACTGTAGTGGGTGCGGAAATTGCTTTGAGGTATGCCCGGATCTGTGTATTACAGTGTACGCCCTTGAAGGGGCTGAAAAGGAGTCGAACCGTGTGCAAGGATAATCAGGAAAAACAACTGATGAAGGGCAATGAGGCTATTGCCGAAGCAGCCATCCGGGCAGGTTGCGGCGCTTATTTCGGGTATCCCATTACCCCCCAGACGGAGATCATCACCTATATGGCTACGCACATGCTCAAGCGGGGAAGGGTTTTTATCCAGGCTGAAAGCGAGACAGCCGCGATTAACATGGTGTACGGCGCTTCTGCTGCAGGAGCCCGGGCTATGACCAGTTCTTCCAGTCCCGGGATCAGTCTTAAACAGGAAGGCATATCCTTTGCCGCAGGCGCGGATATCCCCTTGGTGGTGGTGAACGTGGTCCGAGGGGGCCCAGGGCTTGGATCCATTGCCCCTAGTCAAAGCGATTATTTCCAGGCCACCCGCGGAGGCGGTCATGGGGATTACCATTGCATTGTCCTGGCCCCCAAAAGTGTGCAAGAATGTGCGGATCTTAGCTACCTGGCCTTTGACCTGGCCGATCAGTACCGTATGCCGGTCATAGTACTGCTTGACGGCGTAATTGGAGAAATGATGGAAGGGGTGGTCCTTCCTCCAGAGCGATCCCTGTCAGAACTTCCCTTCCGGGACTGGACCGTGGGCGCTATGGCTCACCGGGATAGCCGCCATATAAGCTCCCTAGAGCTGATTCCTGAGCAGATGGAGGCCAAAACCAAAGCACGGTTTTTGAGATATGAAACGATCAAGACTGCGGAGACCCGGTTTGAAGCCCTTGGATTTGACCAAGGCGCTGTAGACGTAGTCCTCGTGGCTTATGGTACTTCTGCACGAGTCTGCCTTGGGGCAAAGCAGCTTGCCGCGCATGCGGGTTTTAAGCTCGGGCTTTTCAGGCCCATCACCCTTTGGCCCTTCCCCGCTGAGGCCCTCGCCCAACATATCCCAGGGGGGACTCCGGTGCTTACCGTGGAGATGAGCCTGGGACAGCTACTGGAAGACGTGAAGCTGGCGGTTCTGGGCAAGGCGCCAGTACAACTCCTGGGGCATTGCGGAGGGGTGATCCCTGCAGAAGAAGAAGTTTTTGCCGAGGCAAAGCGCCTCATTATGGAAAACCGGAGGAACCTATGAAACAACTCCATGGACATCCCAAAAGTCTGTGTCCCATTCCCACTAAATATTGTGGGGGCTGCGGTCATGGGGTAATACACCGGATCATCACCGAATTAGTTGATGAATTGGCAATTCGGGAAAAGACGATCATTACCAATCCCGTGGGCTGCGCCATTTGGGCGGATCTTTATTTTGATTTTGATTCGGTCCAGCCTGCCCATGGACGTACTCCTGCGGCGACTACGGGGATCAAGCGGGTACTCCCCGATCATGTGGTCATCTGTTACCAGGGAGACGGAGACATGGCCGCCATCGGTACCGCAGAGATGATCCATGCGGCCAATCGGGGTGAATCGTTTACCACGATCTTTGTGAATAACGCCATCTACGGCATGACCGGCGGGCAAATGGCCCCTACCACCTTGGTAGGCCAGAAAGCAACCACGGCCCCTCAAGGCCGGGATCCTGCTTCCGGTATGGGGTATCCCATCCGGGTTTCGGAGCTCCTCGCCGGTCTTGAAGGTTCCCGTTATATCGCCCGAGGAGCGGTGAATAGCCCAACCCATGCCCGAAAGACCAAGCAGTACATCCGAAAGGCCCTGGATGCTCAGATCCGCGGTGTGGGTTTTACCCTCGTGGAGATCCTCTCCCCCTGTCCTACCAACTGGGGTATGGATCCGATCCAAGCAGTCACCTGGTTGGAAGAGCAGATGATCCCCGTATTCCCCTTGGGAGAAATCAAAAACACCATCCCTCTTGGTACCCAGCAAAGAGGGAATCCAGGTTTATAGGAGGGGCCCCATGACTGAAAAATCTTTCTTCGCCGGCTTTGGCGGCCAGGGTATCATCTCTCTGGGTCAAATCTGGGTCTACTGTGCTATGCAGGAAGGGAAGAACGTTACCTGTTTCCCTTCTTATGGAGCTGAAAAACGGGGGGGTATTGCCCGTACCTCGGTGATCGTATCGGATGAGGAAATCGCCAGCCCCCTGGTTACGATCCCTGATTCGGTTTTGGTGATGAATCCCGACTCTCTTCCCCTGTGCGAAGGTATGCTCAAACCAGGGGGACTCATGCTTATCAATGCTTCATTGGTAAAGGAAGGGCCTCGGCGTGGAGACATCCAGGTGGCCAGGATTCAGGCGCAGCATAAAGCGGAACAACTGGGGAATTCCCGGTTTGCGAACATGGTGGCTTTGGGAGCTATGGCAAAACTCACCGGCGCTTTACGGTTGACTAACCTTGAGTCTATTCTGAAACAGTTCTTCCCCCTAGATAAGCATCGGTTTATTCCCCTGAATGTGGATGCCATCCAGATAGGGTATGAGGCGGTCTAGCTTCCTTTATAATAAACGCAATTATCCCCTGATGTATAACCGGTCATAATCAGAGATCAGACATAGCCTATGTCAGAAACCTATCCCGAACCGTCGAACCCTGTGAAAGGGTATACATCGGGGATAATTGCGTAATAAAATAGCCCACTCAGGAGCAATGGGCGGATGCTTTGCGTCTGATCCGGGGGAACATCTTACTCCTCTGTGGGATCTCCCCTGCCTTGCGGTCCTGGGGGTTGGTTTTCCCAAACCTTCGGGTAGGACAGGATTCTACCCGTTCTACGAACGCTCTGGTAGAACCCTATGGGAGTTTTGTAGAACCCTATCAAGGTCTGATAATATACTATGAGACTTCGATAGAACCCTACCGAAGTTTCGTAGCATAGTACCAAAGCCTTTTTGTAGCCTAAAGGCGTTTCTTGCTGAGAGCAGGGATATGTCCGTACCGGTCCATATCAACGGTTCCTTCGTCCGTCACTGCCACTCCTTCGGAACGGAGCAGGTGGATTTGGAGTTCCTGCCCCTCCCCTGGACGCAGGGCAATACGGCCATTGGCCTTGATGATACGGTGCCAGGGTAAGTTCTGGGATCTGGAGAGGGCATGGAGTATCCGTGCAACCTGCCGGGCCCCTTGAGGTAGCCCTGCAGCTCCGGCAATATCACGGTAACTGGAAACCCTGCCAACAGGTACTGCTTGAATAGCTTCAATGATACGAAGGGTCTCGACGGTATAGGGTTTAGTTTCATGGGGTTTGGCCATAGTTCTTCCTTATGAGGTTTTTAAAACCCGGTTAGTCTTGAAAAAGGCTCTGGAAAAACCAGCCAAAGACCGGTTTTTCCTTTACATATAAGGCTACTTTTTCAAGATCCGGCATTTTCAAGAACCCTTTTTATGTTAATGTTATTATACTTTTATATATAGACTCATACGAACCCGGACTGTAAGATAAAAAAATCATCTCATACCGTCGATATTTATTACAAGTACATACATGTATACCAAGAGCTTTGAAAGAAATCCCCGCCCTCACGTTTATCCTACCAGGGTAACAAAAAGGATTTGACAGTATATGCTTTTATTGGTATAGTATGAACCGTCTAATCTGACCAAGGTTCTGGATCCATAGACCACGGTCAGAGGTAAGCGGTTCTTGGAGCAATCAGCCTAAAACTCGATTGGTCCATTCCATCTGAGGATACGTTTGCACCAGGTAACAGCCTGCAAATGTTTAGCGTATAGTTTAATTGCAAGAGGTACATGGTGGCTTCGGTCCATGCATATAAGCGGTTTGAAAATAGTCTAGTTCAAAAGGTTAAGAATATGATCCTTCTTATAGGGAAGGGAATGTTAAGAGGCGGTACCCTGTTGTTTCAAACCCTCACCCGGCGATATACCATCGTCTTAGTACCTCATTCTGCACAGAAAGTATACAACCTTCATTTTACCTTGCTATCATTTTTTTGTTTCATCGCGGTGTTCGTAGGTTTGGCAGGGGTGTTTTTTTGGTATAGGACCTCTTATAATAATACCATTGGGGGGAGTTTTACGGATAAGGAGAACCGTTTGCAGGGTACTCAGGCAAGCCTGGATCAGCTTCGGGATGAAACGGCCCTCTTATTACGGGAAGCGAAGGGGTTTGAGACAGCCCTTTCAGGTACCTTATCCTCTTTGGGTTCGGATATAGCGGAGAGAAACAACCCTAATCCTGGGGGAGGAGATTTATCTTCATTTTTCGGTATAACCGAAACCCCTGACGGGATACTTCAGGAAGTGCATGATGTCCGACAGCTTGCGGGATACCTTTCTTCCGTCGTGGAACCGGTCAAGGAGATCGGTACCCTCCTCAATTCTCAGAGCGCATTGCTCACGGAAATTCCCAGTATTTGGCCTATCAAAGGCGGGATAGGTCATATTTCCATGTTTTTTGGCCAAAATACGAACCCCTTTACCGGACAATATTACATCCATAAGGGTATCGATCTTTCCACCTATCGTCAGGGAGACCCCATCGCGGTCACTGCGGATGGACAGGTAGTTACCATAGACTATGAACACAGCGGTTTTGGGAACAATGTGATTATTAAACATAAACATGGGTTTTATACCCGGTATGCCCACCTGCTTACGATTCGGGTAAAAGCAGGCCAGCGGGTTCAGCAAGGTGAAGTGATCGGGTATATTGGTAATACCGGTCTTTCCACAGGACCCCATCTGCATTATGAAGTGCATATTGGTTCTGATGTAGTAGATCCTTATAAATATATTAATATCCGTTCTAATCTTTCGCGATCCCATTAAGGGGAGGGTGCTATGGCTGGTCATAAACGGACAGATTTCTTGCTCAACACCATTATAGGTCCTGGTACCAAGGTCAACGGGACCATTGAAGCTGCAGGATTTACCCGGATAGACGGTAGTGTTCAAGGGGATGTACACGTCAAGGGCCGGGTGGCGATTGGCGAAAAGGCCCGGTTAAAGAGTAATATCAGCGGCACCTCCATAACCGTTGGGGGGGTGATATACGGAAACGTTACTGCTAGTGAACGGTTGGTGATCCTGGCCACTGGTCTGATACTAGGGAATATCATCACCCGGCGTATCCAAGCAGATGAAGGCTGCCTTATCCACGGAAAGATTCAGGTGTGTCATGACGACGAACAATGGGACCGGGCTATGGCAGAACAACAAGATGGTCAAGGGGTCAGGGCTGTGTTTTCAGGACCCTTAAAACAGAGTATCTAACCAGTCATGGCTAAAATAGAGTTCTTGGAAAATAAGTTCTTTAATGCCGCGGTATATACCGGTATCAAGGCTGAAACCAAGAAAAAGCAGGACGCTTCGGTCCGTAAAGGCCAAAAACCCCTCTTTTCCGGTATTTTGGAGCATATAAACCAGAATGCTGAGGCAGAGTCAATGGCTGTCGAGGAGCTTCCCCCTTCTGAAGAGAGGGTTAACGAACTGCTGGATGCGGTACATAGTACCGGGGATGATTTAAAACACCGGCCTCTCCCGGAAGAGATCCTACGGTATAAAACAGCGGTGCGGAATTTTCTCCATTATGTGGTGAAGCATGGGTATACTACTGAAATGCAGGTCAGCGGTACGAATTTATTAAAGCGTAAAAAATTCGCTATTGTTCAGGTGGTGGATCGCAAGCTGGAACAATTGGCCGCAGGTATATTGGCAGGTCAAACCGTGCAACTGGAAATCCTCGCTCGTCTTGAAGAGATTACCGGTTTGCTAGTGGATTTAATGCAGTGAGGTGCTTTTTTGAAGGGTGGATGGTGGCCTGTCCGCAGGTTTTTATTGTACCCCTTCAGAAGGAATTAAGGGGAAAGAGGGGTTTAGGACCCCCACTCCCAAGGGCTTCATGTTGCGTAATAAAGAAGGATGTATGAGAGATTTAGATGCCTATGGTAGCGAAGACTTAGAAGAGGATATTACCGCGCTTGAGGATAAGCCTGCGGAAAAATGCCTGGACAGTACCGTGGTAATCGTTGAATCCGGGGAGCAATTGCTTGCCCCAGACACGCCGGTTTACCGGCTCAGACTCTTATATTCCCATGAAACTTTTCTGGCTGCTTATCCCGGGGAAATCCTCAATCCTCAGAGTATGGTTTTGGTTCCTACCCGGTATGGCCGGGACTTGGCGCAGATCATCGGTCTTGTACCGAGGAAAGAGGGACCCCCTTTGTTTTCAGGAATTACCCGGATAGAACGGCCTGCCCTCCCTGAAGAGTTGGAAAAATCCCTGGCCAATCGGATCCAGGAACAAGAAGCCTTTACCATTTGTAAACAGAAAATCGAAGCCCATCAATTAGAAATGAAGCTTGTCTCGGTACATTACCTCTTGGAAGAACCAAAAATCTTGTTTTTCTTTACCTCCGAAAGCAGGGTGGATTTCCGGGAACTGGTCAAGGACCTGGTGAGCATTTTCAAAACTCGGATAGAGCTGCGGCAGATTGGGGTCCGGGATGAAGCCCGGGAAGTAGGGGGCTTGGGAGTTTGCGGGCGGGGTTATTGCTGCCACATGATTTCGGACAATTTAAAGCCGGTATCCATAAAAATGGCCAAGGATCAGAATCTATCCCTTAATTCCATGAAAATCTCCGGCCCTTGTGGGAGGCTCCTCTGCTGCCTGGCTTACGAACATTGCTTTTATAGCGAACAGCGCCGGCTCATTCCCCCGGAAGGGAGTAAGGTGTACCATGATGGAACCGTATGGAAGGTACTTGAAGTTAATATGATCCTGGGCAAGGTAAAACTCGCTGCAGATGATGGCAGACAGATACAGGCAGCCAGTTCCTCCTTTGAAAAGGCCGATAACCGCTGGACTATCAAAGAAAAGCTGAAGCCAAAAGATGAGCGGTGAACGCTCAATAATCCTCTTACCGGACATTTCAGTTGGTTTATCCGGCGTTCAGGTTTAATCCCAGCAGCCTCCCCAATCGGATAAATCCCCAACTACCCTTGTATCAAGGTAAGTTTCTTCAGTTTCGTTTTACCCGTCCATGCAGATGCGGGCGTTTCCCGTCATAAGGCCCGTGTTATACCTCAAGTACATCTTCCATCTTGGCAACAAACGCCTCATGCTGCGCCGGTATTCCGCCAGATACGGTTTAAGGGGTGTTTTTTAGCGCCGGACCTATGGAGGCGTCCGGCAGCTATCCCTCATGCCACTGCGCACTGTGTTTCCCATAACCGCCATGTCCAAGGCTTATACCCGGCAGGGGGCTTTCTAGTGCTTAAGGCTATAAGGTTCGCCTCGGTCTCTCCGGTTAGCTTATGCGCCGCTAGGATGAATTTCTAAAAAGACAGTGAAGTTTTATACAAAATACACTGATAATTTATCAAAAATATACGATAATTCTGAAAAAATACACTGAAGTTTTCTTAAAAAGACACGTAACTATTGTAAAAACTATAGGGTTTCCAGGAAAACATAAAGGAGTATTGGAAAAATAATAGGTATAATTTTTAATAAAATATATGAGCGTATTTTAAATAAATACTGATATTTGATTAAAACTATATGGAACTATTTGCAAATATAAATCAATTTCAATAAAAGATACTTGATGTTTTGACAAGTTACGTGACTTTTATAAGAAAAATATACGGAAGATTTGTAAAATATTAGGAGTTATTTTTAATAAAATATGTTTATTTTTATTAAAAAACATGAAAATATTGTCAAATAAGACTGAAGTTTTATTAAAAATATACGGCAATTCTTAAAATGATATAGTTTAATTATTTAAAAGAATACGATAGTTTGCAATAAAATATAGGAGTATATTTAGAATAAATACTGGTATTTTATAAAAATTATACTGAAATATTTTAAAATAATACGAGTTATTTTTAAAATAGATACTGAAATTGTCTCAAAACTATATGGAACTATTTGAAACAATAGAGTATTTTCAATAAAAGATACTTGATTTTTTGACAAATTACATGACTTTTATAAGAACAATATACGGAAGTTGTGTAAAATATTAGGAGTTATTTTTAATAAGATATGTTTATTTGTCTTAAAAACATGAAACTTTTGTAAAAAGAGACTGACTTTTTCTTAAAAATATACGGCAATCATTAAAAGAGTATAGTTTAATTCTTTAAGATAATACGATAGTTTTCAATAAAAAATATGAGAATATTTAAAATAAATACTTGAATTTTCTCAAAACTATTATGGAAATCTTTGAAAAAATAGATGGAATTTTTGAAAAAAATAGGAAATTCTTAAAAAAGATACGGGAGTTTTTAATAAAATATACGGGACTGCATCCGTACAGACAGGCTATTTCACTTTGGCCCGGTACCGGTCTCCCATTCCGCTGCGCTTCTTCATTCAATAGGAGTATGGGCGCGCCTCACGTGCCATGCCGGAGCCCTGGTTTAAGTATGTCCGCTACTTTATTTCAGGGCTATAATCCTCTGCCTCAGCTCTTCCTCTGTATAGTTGGCCGGATGTTTCACAGCGGACCGCCTTGTCTCCGAAAGACCCTACCCCCCGTTTACACTGTTTTATCCGCTTCTCGATCAAGCCTAACCTGATGATCCCTCTCCTACCGGGTACTTCCCGTCCAAGCGCCCTGAATCAGGGCCCGCCTGCTTAATCCCTCTTTGCTCATGGTGTATCTCATCTCCCTATGTTACCCGAAGGGGGCAAAGCGAACCCGGAGGTTCGCACTCCCTCGTGATTCTTAAGGCTAAAATTATCATTGGTTAATCACATACCGGTTGACACGAATGGACATACCTCTCTATAGTAAATCTGGAGGTACGGTGTACTATAGGAAGGTATTCCCAGTACCCTACGGTTATACGATTGCATAATAAAGAAGGTTATTATGAAGAAAATTCTGGTGATTGACGATCAGGCAGAGGTCATCGATATTATTGAGGACTTCCTTTACCGTAAGTACGAAATCTATGCGGCGAAAACCACGGCAAGGGCAATCTCGATGTTGCGCACAAACAACTTTGATCTTATTCTGCTTGATATTTTACTGCCCGGTATGAACGGCATAGAGTTTCTTCAGTATACGCGGGCGCAAAGCTGGTACGACAATATCCCCGTCATCTTTATGTCTTCCCAATCCAGTTATGAAACGGTTAAGCAGGCCGCTCATCTCAGCCCGGAGGGCTATATAAAAAAGCCTATTGAGAAAAAGCTGTTGCTCGAAAAGATAAAAGCGGTAATCGGTGAGTATTGACATGAATGGACATACCTCTCTATAGTAAATCTTTGGATGACGGTATGCCGTAGGCAGTTTATTCACAGTACGCTGCGGTCATGTGGCTGCATAAAAAGAAGGTTATTATGAAGAAAATTCTGGTAATTGACGATCAGGCAGAAGTCCTCAATATTATTGAGGACTTCCTTCGCCGCAAGTACGAAATCTATGCGGCAAAAACCACGGCAAGGGCAATCTCGCTGCTGCATACAAACAACTTTGATCTTATTTTGCTTGATATTTTGCTGCCCGGTATGAACGGTATAGAGTTTATTCAGTATACGCGGACGCAAAGCTGGTACGACAATGTCCCCGTCATCTTTATGTCTTCCCAATCCAGTTATGACATTGTTAAGCAGGCCGCTTATCTCAGCCCGGGCGGCTATATAAAAAAGCCTATTGAGAAAAAGCTGTTGCTCGAAAAGATAAAAGCGGTAATCGGCGAATAAGGAAAAGTAAACAAGGAGATAAACATGATTAAAATAGTGACTGCTTATACCGAAGAGATAGACGATGTAGAGGCCGCCGTTTCAAGCCTGCTGGAACAGCTTGCGCCGGACAAGAATCTGTTAAAAAATTCCGCGGCCCTGGTTCACGGTTACTTTGAATTCATCGAATCCGGCGTGGTGGAAGAATTGCACAAACGGCTCGGCATTCCTACTATCGGGACAACCACACTGGCTCTGGGGGTTTCGGAAACTATCGAGGACATGATACTGTCCGTAACGATACTTACCAGCGATGATATTCGCTTTTCATCGGGCGTAAGCGACGCGGTACATTCCAGCGAAATTGCAAAACCCGTGACGGATCTGTACAAAAAGGTAACCGCTGGTTTTGACGCAAAACCCGCCCTGCTGTTTGCCTTCCCTCCGCTGCTCAAGGGAGAGGGTCAGGGAGGAGACGTCTTTGTCGCCGAACTGGACAAGGCGTCCGGAGGGGCCATACCCCTGTTTGGAACCCTGCCTGTTACCAACGAAAGCGGGGAAAGGATGAGCGTGGTCATCTACGAGGGGAAAGCTTACGAATCGTCAATGGCTTTGCTGGCGTTTTACGGCGATCTGAAGCCGGAATTTTACACCACGGCGGTTACCGAAAAATCCCTCCAGGCAAAACGCGCCAAAATTACGGGCGCGAAACTGAATGTCATTGAAGCGATAAACGGCATGCCTATTAAAAAATACCTTGAAACCATCGGCCTTTCGGCTTCTTCGGTTCTCTATAATATACCCATACTCATCCATGAGAAGGACGGGTCAAAGGTATTCCGCACCGGTATGAAGGTTCATGATAACGGTTCTCTGATCATAAGCGGATTAGTGCCGGAACACGCGGAAATATCTTTTCATTCCCTCGACGACAGAGATGTTGTGGAATCAACGGGAACATTACTGAAAAACATAATGGAAAGCAAGGTCGCGGAAAACAGGGGCATTCTCATAAACGCCTGCGCTTCCCGTTTTTGGATTTTGGGCCCAAAATGGAGGGAAGAACTCGACAAGGTCGCTTCGGTTATCGGCAAGCCGGTTCCCTGGCTTTTTGTCTATTCCGGCGGGGAAGTGTTTCCGAGTATTCTCGAAACCGGAAAAGTGGCGAACCATCTGCAAAATTTTTCGGTGATTGTATGCGTACTCTAGACCGGACCGTGCTTGACATCGAAGATCCCGCCGGCCTTAAAGCCGAAATAGATCGGCTTGGACTGGAACTGAAAAAGACAAACCGGAAGCTTTCCGTCGTGCAGGCCCAGCTTGAACGGTTTAATTCTTTAAATGCTACGCAGTATGCGGTTGTAGGGACTCTCAGCAGCGAAATGTCCCGGCAGGAAAAATTTATGACCATGCTGCTGAAATACAGCAAAAACACCATTCTGCTTTTGGACAAAGAATTGAACGTCGCCTATTACACTGATAATTTCTTCAGGGAAATGGCTGCGGATAAAGGGTCGGCGGATATAGGGGGGAAAAGGGCTTTTGACGTATGTGAGCGCTATTTCGGCAGCGACGATGCTGCGAAAATCAAGGAAATTATCGAACAGGCAATCGCATCAAAAGATACGCAGATCATAAAAGAGACCATAAGCTATCTCGGCGACGAACAGCATTTGATCTACTACATTTATGTAACGGCAACGTTTGATGACAGGGGCGAATTGGATGGGGTCATACTGCTTTATACGGATATTACGGAACTTGAAGACGCCCGGGTAAAGGCAGAAGCGGCAAGCAAGGCTAAAAGTGAATTTCTGGCAAAAATGAGCCATGAAATACGCACGCCCATGAATACGATAATCGGCATGAGCGATTTGATGCCCCAGGAAAATCTGACTTCGGTGCAGAAAGACTACCTGTCGGATATCAAAAAAATGTCGAAAATCCTGCTGGACACCATTAACGATATTCTTGATTTTTCCAAGGCTGAAAGCGGAAAACTGGAATTGCTGCCGGTACACTTCAGTATTTACACGCTTTTCAACAATCTCTGCTCCATGCAGTCTTTTATCGCAAGGCAAAAATCACTCGGCTTTCAAAGCGGTTATTCCCCTTCGGTCCCTGAATTTATTTATGCCGATGAAACGCGGCTAAACCAGATCTTTACCAATCTGATTAATAACGCCATTAAGTACACCAGGGAAGGTTCGGTTTCGTTTACGCTGGATACGGGCAGGCTTCCCGGTAATGACGGGGAGTATCTTATCGCCGAAATCTCCGACAGCGGGATCGGCATAAAAGAAGAAAATATCCCCTTCCTTTTTGAGAGTTTCCAGCAGATGGATACACGTAAGAACAAGGGCATCGAAGGTACCGGTTTGGGTCTTGCTATTGTCAAGCAGTTGGTAACGCTGCAGGGCGGCTTTATAAACGTTGACAGCGAGTACGGAAAAGGATCCGAGTTCACCGTGTACATTCCGCTAGTAAAAGGAGACCCCTCCAAGGCGGAAAAGCCTGCCGAACATGTGCGGCAGCTTATCGCCGTCGAAGGAGTTAGGGCGCTTGTGGTGGACGATGTTTCGGCGAATCTTATCGTCGCGCTAGGCTTTCTTGGCCGCTGCCATATCAAGGCGGAAACCGCGGAAAACGGACAAGCGGCTATAGATATGATTGAAAAATCCTTTGATGAAAAACGTCCCTACGACATTGTTTTTATGGATCACATGATGCCCGTCATGGACGGTATTGAGGCTACCCGCCGGATCAGGGAAATGGAAAAATCCCTGCGAAATGCAGGCGGGGAATTTCCGGCTATTCCGATAATCTGTCTTTCCGCCAACGCCATGAGGGGAATGGAAGAACTTTTTCTTTCCTCCGGTATGGACGGTTTTATTCCAAAACCTATCGAGTCTGCGGTCCTGAACGGGGTGTTGAAGAAATTCCTGCCGAAAGAGAAATATACCCTTGCCGAAACGGAAAATGACGGCGTGTCCGCTGAAAAGCGAGACCCCCGGCAGAAGCGTATTCTTGATGAGCTTTCAAAAATTGAAGGGCTTGATATTGATCAGGGGCTTCACTACGCCGCGGACAGTTTTGAAACCTATACATCTACGCTGAAGCAGCTTTCCGTCGGCATGGAAAAAGGTCTTGCCGTTATCCGAAAAAGCCTTGCGGCAAGGGACTGGAACCCTTACACAGTACAGGTACACGCCTATAAGGGAATCTACGCTACTATTGGGGCGCGGCGTCTTTCTGAATGGGGTAAAAAACTGGAAACAGCGTCAAAAGGTGAAGACAAGCGCATCTGCCTTGCGGAAACGGAGGACTTTTGCCGCGCCCTTGAAGCCTTTTACGCGGCGCTGCGGGGGACTTTGCTTTTTGCGGAAGATACCGGACCGGACAAGACCGAGACCGGCGCAGCGGACATGGCGGCAAAAATCGCCGAATTTGTGGAAGCCTGTGAAGAAGGCCGTTCCTCCTCTATCAAAGCCGTGGTAAAAGAACTTGAGTGCCTGCGTCTTCCAAGCGCATCTCCCGGTTTTGAGGCCGCCTTTGCGAAAACGCTGGATCTGGCCAATTCCCGGGACTACGATGAGGCTATGGAAAAAGCCCAGGAGCTGCTCACTCAATTAAAGGGATAACGTCCCACCTCCCTACGAGCCCCACCGGGGCTTTTTTAAAGAAGGCCGCGATGATTGCAGGTTTATGCATTGATGAATACAGCGCTTCTTTTCTTGGGTTCTGGATAATTGATAATTTGGTTCGGATGTCTTGTTGCCCCTCCATCCTCTTTTCGTCCCTTTTCCTCCTTCCTTGAGCTTTTTTAATGCGATTGTGGATCCATGATTCTTGAAAAAAATAGTGATTTCACTGCTATCCGGTTTAAAATTTAGGCCTAAATTCAGGATAAATTTTGAGAAATTGAGCTGTATTAAACTATATGATCATTTTGATACAGTTTTTAATTTTTGCGAAATTTCTTTCCAGAATAGCCTGGTTGTTTCACTTTAAAAAAAAATTTCGTACTAAATTATATTTTTTGCTGATTTTTTTGAATTAAACTGGACAGCAGTGGAAAGTTATATTAAATAGTTAGTTGACAGAAATAAAAAAATATATAAACTAAGAATCTGGAGAAATAGTATATGAACAAAGCAGTTTATTTTTTCTGTATGGACGAAACAATTGACCCCGTTGCCTCAAAAGTATTTAATTTTATAAAAAACAATAATATATTATCGGTGACCAGTATAAAAATAGACGGCTTCCCTGTATTTGAATTTGATAATGGTAATTATTTTCAATTTGTTCAGTTGAATGATGTTTTAAGCCATAATTATATAAAATATTTACCTTTGCTAAATAAATATTTTAATGATTTCAATGTTTCCGGTGTTGTTAATTGGCATGAAGGGACAGACGCACCTGATAAAATATTAACGGTACAACTGGAGATGTACCATCGGGTTATTTCAGTAAATCAAATCCACATTATTTCAAAAATTTAATCTGTATACTTGAAACAAAATCGTATTAAATATCAACTAGACGGCTTCAAGGTTATGACTGAAGCGACACATTGGTCTTGAATACCATATAAACAATCACCGGAATTGATAACAAAATACAATGTACCAATATATGATATTGAAATTAGCAGTACATTGGAAAGCTGGAATAATGAAACAGCGATAAGAATATTATCTGAAACAATAGACTTGTTTAATACCCGTCTAAGCTTTTCTGTCATAATGTATAATACCGCAAATTAAGGTCATCCTTAGTGAATGTCGATTACCGCAATGACCCCGATAGGGGTATGACATACATCTCAATGTTTTTATTTTGGCATGTATATGTTCAATGACAACACGCCTCCCTGCAAGTTCTTTACTATATGCTTTTTCTTCTTTGCTCAGGTGATGGTTGTTACT
>JAITAI010000013.1 GCA_031284195.1 Treponema sp. | reverse complement strand
GGGCGGCTCCGGGTCCCCCTAACCCATGAAAATGCCGAGGTTTTACGGAAACACTTTCCCTTTACGGCACCGGTCCGGGGTCTCAAGCAGGACCGGAGTTTCGGGGTGGGAGACCGTCTGGGGATCGCCACGCCGGGACATATCCAGGTCTTCGAGACCTACGACGTATTCCCGGTGTTTGCCCAACAATCAATTCGGGAATTGAACCTTACTGGAAGGACTTACGAGGACGTATTGGATGCGGTGAGTTTTGCGGTGTTCCAGGAGGGGTTCACGAAAGGATTCGGTGCTGATGGGGATCACCTCAAAACGGTGAAAGACGTGGAATACGCCCTATCGCTGGGTTTTTCCATGATTACCCTGGATTGCTCGGATTATATCAAGCATGAAGGGACCGAAACTCCACCGCTATCCCAAACCTATCGGGACAAATACCTCAATAAAGCCTTTATCCTGGGGGAAGGGGTTACCCTCTCTTTTACTGAACAGGCATTACAGCAAAGTATCGCCGTGTACGCTGATGCCATTGGCTTTGCCCGGGATATATACACCCGTTTTTTTAAGGACGCCCAGTATGAAGCGGATTTTGAGATTTCCATAGATGAAACCTCCACCCCTACCACGCCTTTACAACACTTCTTTGTTGCCCAGGAACTCATGGATGCAGGGGTTTCCTTTGCCACCCTGGCGCCTCGGTTCTGCGGAGCGTTTCAGAAGGGAATCGATTATCGCGGTGATCTGGCCCAGTTTGAAGCGGAAATCAAGATCCATGGGGTCATTGCCCGGCATTTTGGCTACAAGCTGAGTATTCATTCTGGTTCAGATAAGTTCAGCGTATTCCCCAGCATAGGCCGGGAGACGCACGGGGTTTTCCATGTCAAGACCGCAGGGACTACCTGGCTGGAAGCCATGCGGGTAGTTGCCCTGGCGGATCCCAGCCTCTACCGGGAAGTTCACTGCTACGCCCTCTCGGTGTTTGCAGAAGCTGCGGCCTACTACCATGTTACTCCCGATTTACCGGGGATCCCGCTTGTGGATACGCTCACGGATGAGGAAGTACCAGGGCTTTTGGATCATCCCGATGCCCGGCAGCTCATCCATATAACCTATGGCCTTATCCTGAATAAAAAGAACCCTGATGGGTCATATACCTTTAAAGACCGGCTGTATCGGCTCTGGAAAAGCCATGAAGGACTGTATGCCGAGAAGCTGGCAGCGCATATTGGGAAACATTTAACGCTCCTTGGGGTACAGAAAAGCTGACCCCTTAATCGAGGCCCTTTGGTTCCCAGGATAAAAAACTTCCAGGGGGTTTGGGGGGCCTTTCAGCCCCTCATAATAACAGCCGGCCTGTTCCGCAGGAAAGCCCTCTGACCAGGGTCCCTTCAAGCTGATACACATAACCGGCCATGCTGCTCCGGGGAATAATCCCCGCCTTTTACGGGACTTCACCCCCTGCTCAAGAAACACCTTAAGCCCCCGTCCCTCCTTCATGTCCCCTGTTTCTATGGGTTTATACGGTTCATCATCACTGTACCATGAACGCTCAATGCGGTTTCATCGGAAATAGCCTCATATAACCGTGTGCGATGGAGGATCGGGGTATAAAGGCTTTATCGGCTGTTCTATAACCTTCATAGTATGTTATAAGACCCTCATAGTGCGCTATGAATCCTTCATAGTACACTATAAGACTTTCATAGGGTGCTATGAGTCATTCATAGCGCACTATTGGTCATTTATAGTGCACTATCAGACCCTAATAGTACGCTATAAGACCCTCATAGGGTGCTATGGATCATTTATAGTGCGCTATGAAAATCCTTCATAGTGTGTACTATGAGTCATTCATAGTATGCTATGAGACCCTCCATAGGGTGCTATGAATCCTTCATAGGGTGGTGCTATAAAACCTTAAGAGCGTGGTGATCTAAAAAGTATGATAGGAGAAAAACGGCTTAAGACCAGTGAAGGGAGTTCTTATGTACAATGAATGAACTCCCTTTGGCTTGATACCCGGATACTTCCATCATACGTTGTGGCTCCCCTTCCCTTAAGAGAAGGGGAGCATCCTGTCCTTCTCGGTTTTGAGAAGGGACCGGGAAGCGGCGCTCATTCGGGTAATTGTGGACTAAAGTCCAGTGGACTAAAATCCGGCAGACTTTTTTTCTTTGTCGAATTCAGAGTGTATTTTTTAAGGCCCATGTATGAATACCGGGTACATGGCCGGCTGTACCCTAACCGTTCTTGACTGCTTGGATGCTCTTTTATACTATGGCACTACCATGTCTTCATATTTTAGAAACCTTTTAGGGGATTGCATGGTATCTGCACAGGATAGCTCCCTAGCCGCATCCCCTCATATACCCAGCCGTTCCGAAGTAGACCCCCAAGACACCTGGGACCTGTCCACCCTGTTCCCCCATGACCAAACCTGGTACGAAGCACTGCAGGAGTACGAAAAACAGACAGAAGGGATCCCTGCATTTCGGGCTACCTTGGGAATATCCGCAAAAAACCTCGCGGATTATCTGGATTTTTCTAAAGCCCTAGGGATATTGGAAGAAAGGCTCCACTATTACAGTGACCTGCGGCAAACCGAAGATGAGGGGGACGACGCGGCCCGAACCATGACCGGCCGCTTCATGATGGCCGCAGCCAAGGCAGAAGCCGCAGCTTCCTGGGTCATACCGGAGATCCAGGCCATCCCTGATGCAGTCATGGAAGGGTTCCTGGATCATCCTCGTTTAGGGGAATATCGGATTTACCTCAAAAAGCTCTTACGGTATAAGCCCTATATTCTGAGTGACCGGGAGGAACGACTGCTTGCCCTCCATGCTGAGGGGGAAAACCTCCCCTCAGAGGCCTTTTCAGTGCTGACTAATGTGGATCTGGAATTTGGTACCCTGGATACGCCCGAAGGGAAACGGCCCCTCTCTCAGTCTACCTGGCCGGTGTTTATGGAAAATCCGGACCGCAACCTGCGGCGCCAGGCTTACCAGGCATTTTACCGGCCCTTTGAAGCCCATAAAACCACCTTGGCCGCTTTATACGGAGGAGCGGTTAAGCAGAATGTGATTAAAGCCCGGATCCGGGGTTTCCCCTCTGCCCGGGCAGCTCATCTCTTTCCTGATGGGGTTCCCGAAGGGGTCTATGATAACCTGGTATCTACCATCAGCAACCATTTAACCCCGCTGCACCGGTACTATAGGTTACGGAAACAGGTCTTGGGCTTGGATGCATTACGCCACTACGATGTGTATGTACCCCTGATACCCAAGACCGTAAAAAAGACCTCCTGGAACGAAGCAGTGGACCTGATTTCCGCGGCCTTAAGACCTTTGGGAACGGAATATGGACAGGTCCTCCGGGCAGGACTCTTAGGCCGCTGGGCAGACCGGTATGAGAACAAGGGAAAACGTGCGGGGGCTTTTTCTGCGGGGACTTACCGGGGAGATCCCTATATCCTCATGAACTATAAGGAAGACAGCATCCGGGATGTGTTTACCCTGGCCCATGAGGGGGGACACTCCATGCACTCCTGGTATGCTGCCCGTTCAAACCCCTTTATGCACTACGGGTATACGATTTTTGAAGCGGAAGTGGCCAGTACCTTTAATGAAGAGCTCCTGTTTCGTTATTTACGAGATAATGCAGATACCCAGGAACTGGCGGTGTATGTGATCAACAAGCGGGCAGATGATCTCTTGGCAACCCTCTACCGTCAAACCATGTTTGCCGAATTTGAACAGCGGACCCATGCCCTAGAAGAAGGGGGAACCCCTTTAACCGTGGAGGTCCTGCGGAGTGAATACCGGGCATTGCTTACCAAGTACTTTGGTCCCGACATGGTCTTAGAGGAAACCAGCGATCTGGAAGGCTTACGGATCCCCCACTTTTACCGGGCCTTTTATGTGTATAAATACGCCACCGGTATTTCTGCGTCTTTGGCCTTGGCTGAACGGGTCCTTTCTGGAGGCGAGCAAGAACAGAAAGATTACTTTACTTTCCTCTGCTCTGGAGGCTCCCGGTTCCCCATAGAATCCCTCAAGCTGGCAGGGGTTGATATGGCTTCTCCTGCGCCGGTGGAAGCGGCCTGCGGGGTTTTTGCTCGGCTCATAGACGAACTGGTAGCGTACTTTTGATGCACCCCCTGAGCAAGGGGGTTTAGGAAGCCTGGTTCCTTCAAACTCCATCAGAAGTACGCTAGGCACAGGGATTCATCTTGTTTCTAATCTCCGCAGCAAGGTAAAAAGAACCGGTCCCTAACAGGGGCAGCTCTTTTTTCCGGCCCTGTTCAAGGGCCTTTTCAATAGCCTGTGCAGTCTCCGGTATATAAGACACCGCGGATCCCTTTCCCAAAGAAGTGGCTTCTGTACTAAAAGTATCATACACCAGTTGGGGAAAACTGACTTTGAAGGTACCCGGAGTGGTAATGATGATCTGGGCAAAATGAGGAATGAGAATTTTTGCCATAGCAACTGCGTCCTTACCTGCGGCACAACCAAAGATGAGGATCCCCCCCTTCCCATAGAGGGCGCTGAAGGTCTCTACACAGGATTCGACACTATGAGGGGTATGGGCTCCGTCTACGATGAAAATGGGGTCATCCAGGATCCGTTCAAACCGTGCAGGGAGGGTAAAATCCTGTAAACCCCGGAGGATGGATTGTGCCTTGAGCTGAGGAAATGCGATTTTGGCTGCGGCAATGCCCAGGGCCGCATTCTGGGCCTGGATTTTACCGGGTATGGGAATAGTCAGCTCCAGGGATGCGGGGAATAAAGCCGGGCTTTTGGATGCTAAGCTGAAGGTAGTACCCCTGGGATTGACCTGAATATGGTGCAGATCAACCACATCCGGCAGGTAGTAAAGGGGAACATGGCAAGCGGCCGCGGTTTTTTTGAAAACCTCCAGGGCTTCATTGACCTGTTCCGCCAGGATCAGCGATTTCCCCGGTTTTATGATCCCTGCTTTTTCTTTGGCTATGGCCCCGATATGGTCCCCTAAGAATTCGGTATGTTCCAGTTCTATCAGGGTGATCACCGATACCAAGGGATCCACGATATTGGTAGCATCCAAACGGCCCCCCAAACCGGTTTCTACTACCATCACATCACAGTTGGCAAGCCGGGCGCAGAGGAAAAAATACAAGGTCAAAAGCTCAAAGAAACTTGCCTCAGTATCGTCCTCTGCCGGGGGATCAAAGTAAGCTATTCCGCTAGTAGGGGTATTCCGCAGCATAGCTTCAATGGAAACCAGTTCCCTTCCGGCTTGTATGTAAATGGATTCATCAAAAAAGGCATTTCCCTGGGTGATCCGTTCCCGGTATTCGGTCACATGCGGAGAGGTATACCGGGCAGGCCGGAAGCCTTCGGCCTCAAGAATGGCGGTAATCATCCCCGTAACCGAACCCTTCCCTTTAGAACCGGCGATATGGATGACCGGAGCAGAACGTTCAGGATGCTCTGCAAGGCGGGCGAGGACTTCCATACGGTCCAAACGTAGACTGGTTGAAAACTGACCGGTTTCTATATTGATGAACCGGGAAAGCCAGGTAAACACATCGGCTGAAGAGGCAATGGAAACTGACTTATCGATCGGGTCTTGCTGTTCCATGATTTTTCATTCTCAGTAATGGTATGGTAAAAGTCAAGCCCCTATCGTAATGCAGGTATTATTGACAGGACCTTGGACAGGAATACAATATACTTTATAATCACTTGAGTTTTAAGTGTTACGCATGCAGTACATTCAGCAGGTTTGCGGGGTTTTGTTCGGATCCGCTATTCTGGTTATGAGTGCTTCATACAGGTACTTTCTCGAACTCAGGTTTTTAAGAACAGGTTCTTGTGGATAAAACCAACTGAGGTTCACAAGAAGCGTATCTTTGAGCCCAAAGGGGTTACCCATGAAAATAATACACCAAACCCGGTCATGGTTACTCATGCTTGTAGGATGGCTAGCCGCAGTAACCTTGCCTCCACTGGTCGCCCAGAACCGTGATGGAGCGCAGCAGTCCAGTCCTCCATCGGCAGGTATCCCCGCAGTGGGTAGCCTCACGATAACCTCCGAAAGAGAGGGGATGATTATGATCGATGGGGTTGAGACAGGAGACCAGATCAAGGCTATGGGGACGGTAACCATCCCGAATGTCCGTTCCGGGGTAACGGAAGTGGCGGTAAAAGAAGCAAGCGGACGTATAACCAAGGCCCCTCAAACCGTGATGATCCGGGCAGGAGAGAGCATCCGGGTGGTGGTGAAACGGCCCATTCCCGATGATTTTGTCGAGATTCAGGGAGGTACCTTCACCATGGGAAGCCCTGATTCAGAGCTTAACCGAGAACATGATGAAATTTCCCATCGGGTCACGGTGGGTTTCTTCTATATGGGGAAGTATGAGGTAACCCAGCGGGAATATGATGCGGTGATGGGGGGGAATCCCAGTCGTTTCAAAGGGGCACAACTGCCGGTAGAACAGGTAAGCTGGTTTGATGCAGTGGCCTATTGCAACCTCAGGAGTCAGCAAGAGGGCCTTACCCCTGCCTATAGCATAAATGGGGAAAAGGTAACGTGGAATCCTCATGCCGACGGGTATCGGTTACCCACCGAAGCGGAATGGGAATATGCCGCTCGTGGGAGAACCACGACCCCTTTTAGTACCGGGAATGACATCACCACGAGCCAGGCTAATTATAATGGGAATTATCCCTATCAAAATACCCCCGGGATCTACCGGGAAAAGACCACCCCGGTAGGGAGTTTTGCTCCGAATCCGTGGGGCTTGTATGATATGCATGGAAATGTCAATGAATGGTGCTGGGATTGGTATGGACCTTATAGTCAAGAAAACCAAGATAATCCCTGGGGAGCACCCACCGGCTCCTCTCGGGTTAATCGGGGGGGAAGCTGGAGTAGCTATGCCAAGTATCTACGTTCAGCCATTCGGAACTACAATATGCCTTCGTATCGGTACAGCAATCGAGGTTTCCGTCTCGTCCGTTCCAGTGTACCCTCATAAAAAAAGGCAAAATAAAACCACCGGCTGAACCGGTGGTTAAACAAGATAGATCCTTTTTTCTTTTCTTATTTTTTCTTAGCCGGAGCAGCAGGCTTGGTATCGGCCGGGGCAGCAGCAGGCTTGGCGTCGGTTTTAGCCGCAGGGGCAGCCGGAGCAGTGGCCTTGGCATCAGCAGCGAGCTGGATTCGGGTAACCTTAAATGCCCCATTCGCATTTTTTCCCTTATAAGGGAACTCTTTGGTTTCACCGGCTGCCACTGCAGCGGTTAAATTGTCTTTTCCCGCCACAGAATACTGAATATTCGCTGCCTGCTCGTTCTTATTGGTAATACGAATAGTCGATGCATTTGCCCATTCAATCGTACAGTTCTCTTGAGTAACTGCTGCCTGGGCCGCCACAAATCCGGTAGCTATGATTAATAGCACCAGAATACCTAGGATTTTCTTCATCATAAAACTCCTTAATACAAATAGAATTTATACTTCTTTGTATAAAATAAAGTATAATGACTACCCCATTGATTGTCAATAGGATTCTAATTTTTAGCAGGATAAAGACATAAAATTTCCTCGTTCTATACTGTATAAGAAATTAAATGGTAAAAGGGTTTGTACTGTTTTAGCTAACTCCTTATCTTGTATGAAAACAGGAAGGCCTATAGGGGTATCCTGAATCAATAGTTTTTCTGACAAATAGGCTACCTCCTCTTGAAACATCGGTTTTATTGCCCTTACTCCACCTTGAACTTGGAAATTTCATTCACCAAGGTATCTATGTGCTGTTTATTATCAGTACTCAGGTTGCTTACCCGGTTCACCGCTTGATTAACCTGTTCTGTCCCACTGGACATCTCATTAA
>JAITAI010000240.1 GCA_031284195.1 Treponema sp. | reverse complement strand
TCAAGAACAATGTCAATAACATCTTTATATCGCGGCGTCCATTCCCCATTCCAAGGGCGGCGTGGAACGACGATAAAGGCGGGGCAAAAAAGTTTGTGCCTAACATTTCGGCTGTTGGCGGAGGTTATGGGAATTTCTATGGGTTTATCCGGCCCGGGGAAGGCTTCTTGTTATAAGTTGTAGGCTAATGCTATGATTGAACGCATGAAACGGTATTTTTTAAGCATCAATTTTTTTATTATCCTTTCTGGGGGGATTTCAGGCTTCTTACAGGCCCAGTCCTCAGTAACCATCTACAGCATTAAAGGCCCTTCTGGAGTGGGTATGATCCGGCTCTTTGAGCAGCCTCCTCAAGTTCCGGGGATCACCATAAAGGTAGAAGCCTTAGCTCAGGCGGACCTCATGGCTGCCCGGTTTATTGCGGGGGACGCCAAAGTGGGGATCCTCCCGGCCAATGTAGCGGCGAAACTTGCCGCATCCGGTAAGCCGGTGCAGGTCGCTGCGGTCCTAGGAACCGGTATGTTGAGCCTCCTCACCTCGGATCCGGGAGTGCAGGGTATCGAAGACCTGAAAGGGAAACAGGTAGAAGTGGCTGGCCAAGGAGCCACCCCGGATTATGTGTTCCGCCGGATCCTTCGGTTCAAGGGCCTTAATCCTGATAAAGACCTCACTTTAAGCTATGCCCTAGCCTACCCGGAAATAGCCCAGTCCCTCATAGCAGGCCGGGTTTCCACGGCTTTACTCCCAGAGCCTTTTGCTACCATGGCCCAATCTGGAAAAGCAAGCCTCAGACTGGTAAGCGATATCCAGGCTGAATGGGTAAAGGCCGGAGGCGCCGGGAACTATCCCATGACCGTGCTGGTGGTGGATGCGAATTTCGCCGCCGCAAGACCTGAGGTGATACGGGCCATCCTGGAGTCGGTTAACGCCTCTATTGCCTGGGTGATCGTCCACCCCGCAGAAGCAGGAGACCTGGTGGAGAAACACCAACTGGGATTACAGGCGCCTGTGGTGAAGGCGGCCATACCCCGGAGCAACTATGTGTTTATCCCTGCGCTGGAAGCCCGGTCTGCCTTGGAATCCCTGTTTACCGCCTTTCTTGAATTTTCACCGGTTTCAATCGGCGGCGTCCTTCCGGAGAGTAGTTTTTATCTTGAGTGGTAGGAATCGGATCCGTGGCGGCTAAAAGGCAGTCCGTCCGGGTAAGAAGCCCCAAAAGAACCGCCCCGGATGGTTCTGTGGTATGGTTCTGGCTTGGTATGGCGGTGTTGTTCTTGTGCTGGGAACTGGGTTCCCGGATTGGAGGGAGTGATCTCATCTTCCCCGGTCCCCGGGTGGTAGTGAAACGGTTTATCCTCTTGATGCCTCAAGGGAATTTCTTGCAATCCCTGGGGCATAGCTTGGCGCGGGTCATCCTGGGGATAGGCATTTCCGTCCCCTTGGGCGTGGGTGTGGGTATTGCCGCAGGCGTGGATAAACGGGGAGGGGCTTTTTTCCGTCCCCTGTTTTCCATTATTGCCGCTACTCCGGTCATGTCGGTGATTCTCATCGCCTTTCTCATCTTAGGAGCAGAACAGACGCCGGTTTTTACCGCGTTTCTTATGGTGTTTCCCGTCATGGCCGCTACTACGATGGAAGGGCTGCGCTCAGTGGATCCCCGGCTTCAGGAACTTTTCAGCATATACCCTGTATCCCGGGGAGGGGAAATCCGGTATCTGTACATCCCTACGCTCGTACCCTTTATCTTGGGGGGCCTCCGCAGTTCCCTGTCCCTATGCTGGAAAGTGGTAGTGGCCGCAGAAGTCTTGGTCCAGCCTTTCCAGGCCATCGGTACCCGGATGCAGATGGCCAAGGCCCAGCTTGAAACCCCAGAGCTTTTCGCATGGACCCTCGCCACGGTGATCGCCGCTGCCCTGTCTCAGGGCCTCCTCACCCTGATACTGAGGAGGGTTCCTTATTTTTCCGTATATCCCCCTTATTCTGAGAAACGGCCATGAACATACCGGGCCCTGTTCCTACCGGTATACGGTTTAAAAAGGTGGTATTTGGTTTTAGTGAAACCCTGATCTTTGATCGGTTTTCCTTGGAACTGGGCAGGGAAAACCCGGTGGTCATCCTAGGGCCTTCAGGGTGTGGAAAAACCACCCTCTTGCGCCTGGGAGCAGGTCTTTTACAGCCCTGGTCAGGGGATATTGCCTATGCAGCAGGGGACGCTTCGACAGCGTGTTCCTTTGTGTTTCAAGAGCCCCGGCTCCTTCCCTGGTTCACTGTCCTGGAAAATGTGAAAATCCCCTTGAAAGCAGGGTTTTCCCGAAACGATGCAGAGGCCCGGGCCCGGCATTTCTTGGAATTGGTCTCTTTACAAGATAAGGCAGGGGTCTACCCGGAAGAACTGTCAGGGGGGCAGCGGCAGCGGGTTTCCATAGCCAGAGCCTTTGCCTATCCTGCCCAGTTCCTGTTTATGGATGAGCCCTTTCAGTCCCTGGATATACCCCTACGGATAGAACTCATGGAAATGACCTTGGGCCTGCTCAAAGCAGAGCCCCGGTTCTGTATGGCGGTTACCCATGATCCCCGGGAAGCCCTGGTGCTGGGCCAGCGGATCATCGTCTTAGGGAAACCGCCGCGGGGCATTAGGTTTGATGAAACGGTCAGCTTTCCCCCGGAAGATCGGGAATACTCCTCCCCGGCCCAGGCTTACGTGGAACGCAGGATTTTAAAGGTTCTCCAAGCAGAAAGCCGATGACCCGGCTTCGGTG
>JAITAI010000239.1 GCA_031284195.1 Treponema sp. | reverse complement strand
TCCGGCGCACGGGAACAAATCCGCGCGCACATCACCGCGCAACGGCGCGCCTTCATCAAGGAACGGGAAGACGCGCCGGCAGACAGCGACTGGACCGCACCGCTCGTCGCGTTTCTCACCGCAGCCGGTTCCAACAAGGAATTGAAGGCAATTCCAACAAGGAATTGATGGCAATTCCAACAAGGAATTGATGGCAATTCCAACAAGGAATTGATGGCAATTCCAACAAGGAATAAGTGGCAATTCCAGCAAGGAACTGAGGGCAATTCCAACAAGGAACCGGGTGTGGCAAACGCGGCCCCTGGTCGGACGTGGTGAGCGTGATTATCGCGTAGCGCGGCGGGCGGTGGGTATATACGAAAGAGTGCGTATATAATGTAGTTATGCGACATAGGGGCTAAAATTTTTTGTAAATTATAGTATAAAATTAATGGAAAATATATTGACAAAATATAATGAAAATATTACAACTAAAAACAGGAGAAGTGGCAATTTTTATGGATAACTTAAGTGTAGCCCCATGTGGAGTGATTTGTAATTTATGTTCGGGTTATCAACGGGATAAAAATAAATGTGTCGGTTGCAATAATGTAGGAAATAAAGTAAATCACTGTAATACTTGTAGGATAAAAAATTGTGAAGAAAAAAATAACAAAGAATTATTGTGTAATGAATGTATAAAATTTCCATGTAAAATAATAAAAAATTTGGATAAAAGGTATAAAACAAAATATGGTGAAAGTCCAATTAATAATTTGCAAATAATTAAGGAAAAAGGGATAGAAATTTTTATAAAAATGGAAAAAGATAATTGGAAATGTAAGAATTATGGAAAAATATTATGTGTACACAAAAAGAATTATCTTGAATGTGGAGAAACCAATCCACATTATCCAATAATAAAATAAAACACAGTAATAAATTTTAAACACTTAAAATAATATAGATAAAAATAATGGAGTACGCCCCTACGTCGCATAACAGGCCGGTATGCGCTTCGGGGCTAGAACCCCACGGCTCACTCCGGCACATTTTGTCCACCCTGCGTTTGTTTGCTGCGCAAACGCTTATCCGGGTGGTCAAAAGTCAGTACAGCAAGGTTATACAAAACTACAGTAAAGTAACAACCAAGGTAAGGCTCCTAGAAAATCGCAATCACACTGCCCCTCCAGGTCTTGTTGATATAATCCTTAACCTTCTGGGAACAAAGGGCCTGGGATAGCACTTCTATGCGAGGATCCTTTTCATTGCCCTTTTTTACGACCACGATATTAACGTAGGGAGAGTCCGCTCCTTCCAAAATGAGGGAATCCTGAACTGGGTTAAGCCCAGCTTCCAAGGCATAGTTTCCGTTAATAACCGCCGCGTCCACATCCCCCAGGGACCGGGGAAGCTGGGCAGCTTCTAGTTCCCGGAAACGGAAGTTCTTGGGATTGTTCGTAATGTCTTGGGGGCTTGCACTGAGACCGGCGTCGGTCCTAAGGGTGATGATCCCCTTGGACTGGAGCAGCAGCAAGGCCCGGCCTCCATTAGTGGGATCATTGGGGATGGCAATAACCGCTCCTTCAGGCAAATCCGCTACATCCTTAAAGGATGCAGAATACAAGCCCAAAGGCTCCACATGGACCCCAAAGGCGGAACCTAGCTTTTCAACCCATTCAGGGTTAGATCCCAAATAGGGGATATGCTGGAAGTAGTTGGCATCCAGATCCCCTGCGATAAGGGCGGAATTCGGGGTTACGTAATCGGTGAATTCCACTACCTTGAGCTCAATACCTTGAGCCGCAAGATCTGACTTGACCAGGTTGAGCAGTTCCCCATGGGGAACCGGGGTTGCCCCCACGGTCAAGACCGATGTGGATTTGGCTTGAGGGGCTTCCTGTTTGGGAGACCCATAGACCCCTTGATTCAGGGCCCCTACTAAGGCGCCAACACTGAGCAAACTCACTATGGCTTTCTTCATAAAAACTCCTTCTTTATTAAAGTACGTCCCCTGCCGCTTGAACAGCAAGAAGGGCGTTTCTTTTACTTTTTTAGAGCCGATCCTCTGCCCTACACGACCCCATTCCCCTTGGTCTACCCTCGAAATATCCCGCCTCTGCTCAAAGGAATCTAAACATCACTTTGAGAGGTACATAGAAATCAGCGGTGGGACAGGAGAGAACGGCTTATGGCAGTACCTGCCCATTGCACGACTTCCACAAGCATAAGAATGACGATGACCGCGGCGATGGTTACATCCATACGGAAACGGTAATAACCATAGCGGATGGCCAAGTCTCCAAGGCCGCCGCCACCAATGGCCCCGGCCATGGCAGAATAGCCTATCAGATTGATGATGGTCAAGGCCAAACCTGAAATCAAGGCAGGCAAGGCCTCGGGGATGAGGACCTTGCGGATAATCTGAAAATTGGTTGAACCCATGGCCCGGGCAGCGGTCAATACCCCGGGATCTACCTCTGAAAGGGCAGACTCGACGATCCGCGCAACAAAGGGCGCTGCGGCTATGGATAAGGGGATGATCACCGCCGTAGGCCCAATACTGGTTCTGATGATGAGCCGGGACAGGGGAATCAGCAGGATCATCAAAATGATGAAAGGCAGCGACCGGAACAAGTTTACCATGCGGGAGAGTACATGGTAGAGGATCCGCCGGGGATACAACCCTGCAGGGGAAGTACTGAAAAGGAAGGTCCCCAAGGGAAAACCTAAAACACTGGCAAAGACCGCAGACATGCAAGTCATGTAGAGGGTCTCCCTGGTTGCTCCAGGGAGCATACTGAACAGGACTTTAAACTGAGCACTAAGCATAGACCAAACTCTTGGCAGCTTCGGTTTCAGGGGAATTCAATACCGACTGAACCGATCCCTGTTCTACCAGACAGCCCTCATCCAAAACCGCCACTTCATCACAAACCGCCCGGATAACTTCCATTTGGTGGGTTATGAGTACCACCGTGATTTTGAGCCGATCCTGGAGTTCCCGGATAAGGGAAAGAATAGACCGGGTAGTCTGGGGGTCCAAGGCGCTGGTAGCCTCGTCACAGAACAGGACCTCGGGGTTGACCGCTAAGGCCCGGGCAATGGCAACCCGTTGCTTTTGCCCTCCGGACAGTTCCCCTAAGCGGGCCTTTCGTTTATCCTGTATACTCACGAGGTCCAAAAGCTCATCCACCCTTTTTTCGATCTGTTTTTTCGGTAAACCCCCGATCTCCAGGGGATAACTGATATTACCCATGACATTCCGGGATCCTAGGAGATTGAAATTCTGAAATATCATACCCATTTTCCGCCTTCTGAGCAGCAAATCCATCCCCCGTAAGGTATCCACCCGTTCAGTACCATAGTACACTTCCCCCCTATCAGGAGCTTCCAAGAGACTCATGATCCGGAGCAGGGTTGATTTCCCCGCGCCGCTTCTCCCAATAATCCCGTATATGCTTCCCTCAGGAACCAGCAGGTCCGCGTGTCGTATGGCCGTAACCGCTGCATACTGTTTTGATATTCCTTTGAGGACAATCATGACCGCTCCTTATCCACGTTACTTCATCAAAGGTCCGCTATAATAGGGTATCCTACAATCACAGAAACCTGTACTTCAAGCCATAGTGCATAAAAAATCATACAAACCCTATGGGTATACTTTATTATATAGTACTATATCACACCCTAAAGATCAAGCAGGAACCCCCGCGCTCTGGGTTTTTTATGAGACAGGCTATAAGAGCAGTTCCCAATACCCCACATCAAGCCATTGGTTTAGCTTAAAGCCGATTTCTTTGAACTGGGCAATCTTGGTAAAGCCCAATTTTTCATGTAAGGCAATACTCCGTTCATTTGGTAAGGTGATCCCCGCTATGACCGCGTGGACATTGGTCTTTTTCACATCTTCTAATAATCTAGTCAGTAAACAGGTACCTAGACCCTTCCCCTCATGACCCTGTTTAAGATAGATACTATGCTCCACGGAAAATCCGTAAGCAGTACGATCCTTCCATTTGTTTACATAGGCATAGCCGATAACGTCCCCTGCTTCTTCCCAGACCAGCCAGGGGTATACAGAAGTGATGTCCACAATCCGGCTCTCCATTTCTTTCATGGAAACGGGATTTTCCTCAAAGCTGATCGCCGTATGCTTAACATAATGATTATATATACCGCGAATCGCCATGACATCGGTAATCTTCACTGTTCGTATCATCCCTCCTCCTTCTCTAGACCCTTAGAAAATAAGGCTAGCGAAAATAACGTAAAAAGACAAGAGAAATTCCTATATCCAAGGTGGTTTTAGCTGATTTCAAAAAACACCGATTAACGTGACACTCCTCAGCCTTTCCATGGCTCCCAAATCCTAGGTTCGATCCCTGTGTTCATGTCATTCCGTAAACGGGGCAAGTACACTGATTGGATCAGGTCCGTTGACAAATACTCAGTTGCATAAATCAGTGCTTCCCGCTACCGGTCCCCCTCAATGGAAACCCGTGGAGGAGTACGAGTCTTTAGGGGTGATACCCATAGGTTAGAATAGGGTGAGGGCATTTTCCTCAATAATCTTCGCATACCAGGCACCGCTCTGTTTTACAATACGTTCCTGGGTCTGAAAATCCACATACACCAATCCAAAACGGCTATTGTACCCAAATGCCCATTCAAAATTATCTGTAAAAGACCATTGCAGATAACCAAACACGGTTACCCCTGCTTCTATCGCCTCATGCAGTGCCTTAAGGTGTCGCTTAAGATAATCGATCCGCTGGGGATCTTCCACAGTATGTTCCATACTCACAATTTCATGCGTTGCAGTACCGTTTTCAGTTATTAGGATCCGTTTTACCTTGTATTCATTTTTTAGCCGGAGCAGCATAGCAGTAAATCCCTGTTCGGTAACTGGCCATTCACGAGTATTTACCGGTATATACCGGGGATTTTTAATTTCCCATTCATCCGGCCAAACATGAGGATTATATTGAACATAAAAATCATTGTAATAGTTAAGGCCGATAAAATCGAGATCCTGGTGCATGAGGGCAATTTCTTGTGTATCAAAGGGTGGAAGGACTACACCTTTCTTTTCGTACCAACTCAACATGTCCGAGGGATAACTCCCTTTAAGCAAGGGGTCAAGAAACCAACGGTTGAGGTTGCCGTCAGCCCGTTTTGCTGCAGCCTGATCCTGGGGGTCTTCAGGTGTCAAGGGCAGTCGTCCCATCAGATTAAGGGCAATACCGATTTCACCTTCCTGTCCTCGTTTCCTGAAATGCTGTACCACTAGTCCATGGGCCACATATAGATAATAGGCCACCCGGAGGGCCTGAACGTAGTCATGGTATCCTGGAGCATGCCGTCCAATGTAATGCCCTAAAAAAGCCGTGCAGTAAGGTTCATTCAAGGTCACCCAATAGCTAACCCGGTCTATCAGTTTGTCGAAAACCGCTGTAGCATATTCAAGAAAATAGTGAGGCATATCAGGGTTACACCAGCCACCAATGTCTGCCATGCACTGAGGCAAGTCCCAATGAAACAAGGTCGCGAAAGGTTTGATACCCGCTTCTAAGAGGGTATCCACCAGTCGGGAATAATAATCAAGCCCTTTGGGGTTTATCTTTCCGGTACCGCGTGGTATGACCCGAGGCCATGCAATAGAAAACCGGTAAGCCTGGATCCCCAAAGTCTTCATAAGGGCCACATCATCCTTATACCGATTGTATTGGTCACAGGCCACTTCTCCAGTATCTTGATTTACCACCATACCAGGTATCGAACAATACCGATCCCAAATGGATTCACTCCTGCTGTCTTGTTTCACAGCGCCTTCAACTTGATATGAAGCGGATGCCGCTCCCCATATAAATCCCTCAGGAAATTGTAATTTTCTAGCCATTCTTTCCCTTAGCCCCTTTTATCCTTTTACCGCACCTGCGGTCATGCCGTTAATAATCTGTTCTTGTAAAAGCAGATACATGATCAGAATCGGAACCGTAGCAATGACTAGGGCCGCCATAAGTCCCGCATAATCGGTGGTATAGGCCCCAAGGAAGTTATACAATCCAAGGGGTAGTGTTTTTTTATGCTCTGAGTTGATAAAAACTAGGGCGAAACTGAATTCTTTCCAATTGTTGAGGAAATTGAGAATCCCCACGGTGGCAATAACCGGCCGTGTCATGGGTAACACAATGGAAAAAAATATCCGTCCCATGGCCGCACCGTCAATAATCGAGGCTTCCATAATGGAATCAGGGAAGGATGCAATAAAACTCTCCATCAAGAAAATTGTGATGGGTAGGCCAAAAGCAGTATACACCAGAATGAGGGACCAAGGCGTATTAAGCAGATGAAAACTGCGCATCAACGAAAAGAGAGGAACCAGTACCGCCTGCAAGGGAATCAACATCCCAATCACAAAAACCGATGATACTACTTTTTGAAAACGGAATTTGAATTTGGCAAGTACAAACGCAGCAGCAGCCCCGATGAGGACAGTGAAAACAATAGAAAAAATCGAGATAAATAGGCTGTTAAAAAAATAGGTACCTATATTCGCGGTTTTCCATGCGTGGACATAATTCTCTCCGTGTAACTGTTTTGGCAAAGAAATCGCCGATACGGTAAACTCCTGATTCGTTTTAAACGAACTATAGGTCATCCACAACAAGGGAAAAAGAGTCGTAATTGAGAGGAGGCCTAAAATACTATAACGAGCACTCATGGTGATAAGATGCATTCTATGGGCGTTCCTTGAAGATGCAAAAAGATTGGTATGCTTCATAAATTTAGTCCTTCCTTATGATACAGCCTTGCGAAGTAGCACACTCCTACTGAGAGCTATAAAAGTAAAACTCAACACCGCAATCACGAGAGATACAGCACTTCCATACCCATACTGATTGACAGAGAAGGTTTTATTGTACATATACGTGGCCATCACTTCGGTTGCATGAGCAGGGCCTCCTTCGGTCATGACGTAAATCAGATCGAAGGATCGCATACTCCCTGAAATACAAAGTACTGCGGCGGCGGCAATGGTATCCCATAGGAGCGGAAGCCGAATCTTAAAAAACTTAGTTACTTCCCCTGCACCGTCAATATCCGCAGCTTCAGAAATATCAACCGGGATATTCTGAAGCGCCGCAAGAAAGATAATCATGTACAACCCAATAAACTGCCAGACAATGACTCCGCAAAGGGTATAGATAGCGGTAACAGGATTACCGAGCAGGTCGGGGGTTGTCTTAAAACCCATAGCCAGCAAGAATCCCCGCAGTAAACCAATTTGGGCGTTAAGAATAGTGGTCCACAACAACCCCACCACCACGGTTGAAAGGATCATCGGAATAAAGAAAGCGGTTCGGAAGAAAGACTGCCCTTTTAACTTACCGCTCAAAGCCACTGCGGCAAGGATACCCAAAGGAATTTGACCGAGCATTGAGGCTACTACCACAAACATGTTGTTTCTAAAGGACTGCCAAAATACCGGATCTGTGAGGATCCGACGAAAATTTTCAAAGCCGATATATCGGGGAGCAGACAACCCGTTCCAATTATAAAACCCAAACAAAAAGGATCGTACAATAGGATACAATACGAAACAGGTGTAAATAATTAAGGCTGGAGCTAAGCCGCAGGCTATAAATGGTTTATTTTTTTGTATTATGGATGTCAAGAAAACCTCCTACCTGATAGAGGCAACGGATGTATACATTGCGGAGGAGGCATGAACAGGCGGCTACTTTTCCCAATTGCCCAAACTGAAAAATGTATCAGATTTCACTCGAGGTTCGACAGGCTCCTCGATTTTCCTCCTCCCACACCACATCCCCTCACTACTACCCGGCCCTACGTACCAGCAAAACTACTGGATTGTATCAGCTAATTGCTTTGCAATCTCCTGAGGAGATTGAACCCCAAGCATAATTCCCTGAAGCCCATTATTGATGATTTCAGTCTGTTCAGAATTAAGGGCCGAATCATATACGGTTACCATCGCAGGATGGGCTTTCATCAGAGTAACTAGCTTTGCATACACTGGATCAACCGCATTCAGATCAGGTTCAACGGTTTTTGATGATACGGGAATCGTATACTCCATGTACATTTTCTGGGCCTCATCAACGGTTAGGAACATGATAAGTTTTTCAATTGCGGTGCGCTGTGCAGGGCTTACCTTAGCATTAATGACCACTCCGGTACTGCTTACCCCAGAAAGAGTCTTCGGTTCACCCTTACCTCCGGTGATGATAGGGAAGGTAGTCATTTCAATGTTCGCCTTTACCGCTTCAGGGGTATTTGCAACGATGTCAGGGAGTACCCAGGTACCGTTGATCATCATAGCTGCCTCTTCCCGATAAAAATAACCTCGAGTCTGGACATCATCAATAGAATTGTAGTCTCGATTAAAGGCACCCAGATCAGCCAGTTCTTTCATCATCCCTAGGGCATCAAGGAAGGACTGATCCGTAAACTTGGCACCGTTTTTGTTTGCAAGCACATCGGTAAGCCATTGGGAACCGGTTATCCGATTAGCCACAATACTAAATATGGAAGACTGAGCCGGCCACTTTGCCTTGTTTCCCAGAGCGATGGGAATAATATTATTTTGCTTAAACACCTCAATAGCGGTTTTCAGTTCCTCATAGGTCTCAGGAACCTTGACACGGTATTTTTCAAACAAGGCTTTATTATAGAAAAAGATGGATGTTACCGATATGCCTAATCCAACACTGTAGGTTTTGCCATCTACGGTAAATTCGTTCAGAGCAATCGGGAGGATACCATCTTTCCATGCGCTCTCCCGGGCCAATAGGTCGTTGATGTCTCCTACTAATCCTGCTTCAACAAATTCCTGGATAGGGGTGTTAGGCCACGCAATGAATGCATCGGGAAGTTCTCCTGCCGCAGCTTGGGTCTTGAGCCTGGTCTGATACTGATCCCGGGGAATCTTCTGCTCTTCAATGGTTATATCAGGATTGGCAGCTCGGAATTGCTCCATACGCCGGGTCATAAATTCTGATCGCTGGTCAGCTCCTACATACGAATGCCAGAGGGTGAAAGAGACCTTCCCATCGGTCGATCTACCATTAATAGGCTGGCTGGCTTTTTTTCCAGAACAGGCTGTACATAAGCATCCAAGGACAGCTACACTTACCAGCATAAGTTTAATCTTCATAAAAATTCCTCCATATTTTACTATGATATCTACATTTAGTTATATTATTCATATTCAATCCTTAAGTCAAGTCTTTCGTAATTGCCAGCCCGTACTCTGGTTATGCAAAATAGAGCATAAGTACATATACAGCAAATCAAGTGGGGACTGCTCTTTCTTTTTGGACAGTCTCATTACCGAGTATATTCAGAACGTATGATGTTCTAGCAGGGTGAGCACCTCTGTAAGCGGTACTGTGGCAAGAGCAATAGCAGTATCGGTAACACCATAATAAATGTATATAAGGCCGTCTTTTACCACTGCTCCGGTAGGAAAGACCACATTGGGAATATAGAGACCGAACCGTTCATAGTACGTGGAGGGTTCAAGGATAAACCCCTTTACTCGGGCGATAACCTGGGTAGGATATTGCAAATCAAGGAGCATGACCCCTGCCCGGTATATGTTATCATCATCAACCCCATGATACAGGGTAAGCCAGCCGACATCGGTTTTTATCGGCGGCGCAGAACCACCGATTTTCTTCGATTCCCAAGGCTCCTGAGGAACCGCAATAAGTGTAGGCTCTGTCCAGCTTAAAAGATCATCGGAATAGGAAAGCCATATACCCGGCTTGTCAGTTTTGTATTGGGGACCAATGTATTCTTCAGGACGTCTGAGCAGGGCAAATCTTCCACGGATCTTTTCTGGAAATAGAATGTTATCCCGATCATTGATTTCCTTGGGAGTAGTGTAAGCAACCTGCTTCCAGTCAATCAGATTATCACTGGTCATAATGCCTGACCGGGTCATAAAACTTTCGGGCAACCCATAAACACCTGGATAACTATACCGAATTTCTTCTGGTTTTCCGGTCCCTGTTGGACTGTAACCATAAGAAGAGGGGCGCAAGGCATAAGTAAGGTAATAACGCTCTTCAATTTTGACCAGTCGCGGATCTTGAATGGAACCGTAGGGAAAACCTAAATCCGCAGGACTTACAATTGGTTCATCTTTTACATGGATAAAATGAATGCCATCGAAACTTTTCAAAAGGCCAAAAAAACAATGAAAGGGGCGCAAACCACCAGCAGCCCGTTCAATAAGATAAAAGGTATCTCCTTCAAGAATAACCGCAGGATTAAAGCTGGAGGCTTTACGCCAGGGGTAAATTCCCGGAACAATAATCGGATTTTCAGGACAACGAGTAAGGTACATATACACTCCTTAAAAGAAGAACAATTCCAGGGGACTTTTTCCCATTTTCAACCAACTCAATAGAGGAGGGTGCAAGAAACGTCCCTTGGATATTACCCATACTTAAAATAAAGTACACTACCTCTATGATGAGATTCAATACCTCATCATAGGTACCGGATGGCGGGTGAAAGACAGGCTCAAGCCTAACCTGGATAATCTGTTTCATTTGGGAACTTTTCTTAATGAATCTAGTTCTCTGCATTAATTAATGATTCCCTAAAAGCTCCTGGATCCTATCCAGATCTTCCATGGAGTAATACTCGATGCGGATACTGCCCCGCCGCAGGTCCCCTTCAATGGAAACTTTGGTCCCCAAGAATTCGATGAACTGCGCTTCCAATTCGGTCAATACAGGATCCCGGGACTGAACGGCTTTGGACGGTGGAGTCTCGCGGTTACCTGCTGCGACGAGCCGTTCTGTTTCCCGTACTGAAAGACCTGATGCGATGATCCGGTGGAACAGATCCGTTTGCTGAAGAGGATGTACCACTGCAAGCAAAGCCCGGGCATGTCCAGAAGACAGTTCACCCCGGGCAAGACTTTCCTGTATAACTAGGGGCAGCTTGAGGAGACGGAGGGCATTAGCCACGGTAGAACGGTTTTTACCGACCTTAACCGCCACTTCCTCTTGGGAAAGGCCGGTGAGGTCTATCAACTGTTTATAGGCCGCAGCCTCTTCCAGAGGATTAAGGTCGGTCCGCTGGATGTTTTCGATGAGAGAAACTTCCATGCGTTGTTCATCGGTGTAAGAGCGGATGAGAGCCGGCACTTCGGTGAGCCCTGCCAACGCCGCAGCCCGGCTGCGGCGTTCCCCTGTCACGATGATGTAGGTTCCGTCTCCCCGGTCCTCTACAATGAGGGGTTGTATGACCCCATGTTCCCGGATGGAGTCTGCCAGTTCCCGGAGATTAGCCGGGTCAAAGTGTTTCCGAGGCTGCTGGGGATTGGCCCGGAGTTTTGCCAAGGGGAGGAGTACTTCCCCGGAATCAGGTGCAGGGGTTAATTCATCCTCAAGGGGAAGCAGTGCACCCAAACCCTTCCCCAAGCGCTGCTTAGGCGTCACGCTGCAACACCTCCTGAGCCAAGCTCTTATAGGCTTTTGCCCCAATACAGGCAGGATCGTATTCCGAAATGGGTATGCCGTGGGAAGGGGCTTCAGATAGCCGGACATTTCGGGGAATGACCGTGGAAAAAACCGCGTTCTTAAAGTAAGCGCTGACCTGCTTTGCCACCTCCTGGGAAAGGCGGATTCGGGAATCGTACATGGTGAAGAAAATACCCCCCATCCGCAGGGAAGGATGGAGGGTCTTCTGGATCCGTCTGATGGCTTTGAGCAAGAGGGAGAGTCCTTCCAAGGCAAAATATTCACACTGCATGGGGATGAGCACCGCATCTGCAGCCACCAGACCGTTGATAGTAAGGACCCCCAAAGAAGGAGGACAGTCAATCAAAGTATAGTCGTACTCGGTACATACCGGCTTTAGGGCTTTTTTCAGAAAAAACTCCCGTTCCGGCTGACTGATAAGTTCTACGGCGGCTCCTGAAAGGTCCAGATCCGCGGGAATCAGCGTAAGGTTCGGGATGCAGGTTTCCTGGATAGTTTTTTTAAGAGGAACTGTCCCGGAAATCAGCTCATACACCCCGGGTTTAACTTTATGGAACCCTAGTCCACTTGAGAGGTTTGCCTGGGAATCAAAATCAACCAGCAGCACGGATTTTCCAGCTCTTGCGAGAAAGGCCCCTATATTTAACGCGGAGGTAGTTTTACCCACTCCTCCTTTTTGATTTACAAAAACGTATGTTTTACCCATATCCAGCTACCGAAAACTGAGGCAACATCTGCATCCGGCTCACCCTAAGTATAGAACTTTTTTTACGGTTTGACATTTTTAAAAACCTCTATATATAATAGGGAGAATTATTACTATATGAATAGTAGCGCACAAGGGGGTATTCTTAAAAAATGACACCTATACGCATGATTGCCGTAGATTTGGATGATACCCTTTTACGGTCGGATTTAAGCATTTCCTATCGGACCAAGAACGTGATTAAACGGGCAGAAGCTGCGGGTATTGTTGTGGTACTGGCCTCCAGCAGGATTCCGGCAGGGATGAAACGGTTTGCCCGGTTTTTGGGGCTGCACAAACGGCCTGGGTATCTCATTGGTAACAATGGGACGGTTATTCAAGAGAGCAGTACAGGAACGGTCATCTATGAGATACACATACCCCCTGAAAGCGCCCTCATTGCCTTTGATCTGGCCCATGCTGAAGGTTTTCCAGTGCAGTTGTATGAAAATGATATCATGTATGTCTCAAAGTCCAATGAATTTGCCGATTATGACCAGAAACTCACCGGACTGCGCCAGGTAGTGGTGGAAAATTTCAGGGACATGGTCTCTGCAGGGTGCCACAAACTGCTTATCCCCGGAGATCCCATGATCCTCGCTCCTTTGGAAAGCCTCTTGAGGACCTATGTAGGGGAGGAGGTAAGCCTGTTTACCAGCAAACCTTATTTCTTGGAGATCCTGCCCCCCAAGACAGATAAGGGGACCGCCCTGGAAAAGGTGGCAAAACAACAGGGGATTCCCCAAGAAACGGTCCTGGCTATAGGAGATTCCATGAACGATGCGGGGATGATTCGATGGGCCGGGCTTGGGGTGGCTATGGTAAATGGGGACGAACGGCTCAAAGACCTGGCTGCACTCGTTACTGAACGGTCCAACGATGATGACGGGGTGGCGGATATCATTGAGCGCTACGTGTTACGCCGATCTTCATAGGTATCCGCCCGGTTCCCTTTAGCCCTCGAGGATCAGCAGCGTCCGGGGATCAAGCCGTAGGGCTAAGGCTGGGGGATTATAGGTGTCCCGATCCTTGGATACTGAGAGGGCAATATGATCCGGTTTAGGATCCAGGACAATGACCACATCCAAGAGGTCCACGTAATCCTTGATGAGCGAGGGAATGCCGTGCTGGGCAGAGGGGGAATCTCCGCCTTTGACATTGCAGCTATACCAGATCGAAAGCCCCAGTTCTTGGGCGAATTCCTTCACCGCGGTAAAATGCTCCCGCGTACCCCGGGTAAAATCAAAGCCGTCAACAATGAGGGACTCTGCCTTAAAGTCTCCCTCCCGGATTAAGGCCCTAAGACTCCTGAGGATCTGCTCAGTGGCAATGCCTTCTTGGTTAAAATTCATCAAGACCCGGTTCTTGATAAGTTCGTTTTTAATATCCCCGGTGTTTTCCAGGTTCTCTTTCTTGATGAATTCAGCGAAAATATTTTCATACCAGGCCAATACATAATCGGTATGCTGGGTAAAGGATACGTGAATGACCTTCTTGGCCTGTAAGAGCTTATCCAGGGCAATCTGGACCAGCACCGAGGTTTTACCGATACCGCTTTGGGAAGCGATGAGTCCCACTTCACTTGCAGCCAGTCCTCCATGGATAGACTGCTCAAAAACTCGAACTGGATTGCGTTGTATGAGTTCATCGTTAATCATGTTTTTCTCCTTTTTCTCGCTATTTTTGTTGCAGCTCTTTCTTTCGCTTTTCCTCATACCCTTTGATGAGGGCTTCGGAAATACCCGCCGGGACCTTCCCGTACTTTTCAAATTCCATGGTAAACTCCGCCTTACCTTGGGTCAAGGACCGAAGCGCCGTAGAATAGCCGAACATTTCACTCAAAGGGACTTCCGCTTCAACCCGGGAGAAGGTACCGTCTTCTGTGGAGGCCAAGATGATGCCCCGGCGCTGGTTGATCGAGGCAAAGATGTTTCCCTGGAATTCCGTGGGTCCCTCCACTGCCACCTTCATAATGGGTTCCAGGATACAAGGCTTGGCCTTGGGATAGGCTTCCCGGAAGGCTCCGATGGCAGCCTGTTGGAAGGCAATATCCGAAGAGTCCACCGGGTGGGACTGACCATCGTTGATGAGGCAGCGGATATTTACAATGGGAAACCCGATGAGGCTTCCCCGTTTCAGGGCTTCCTTGAAGCCCTTATCGCAACTGGGGATAAACTCCGTGGGAATGGCCCCGCCTTTGATAGTATCCACAAACTCGTAGTCTCCCTCGGCAAACGGTTCCATGTACCCCGCAACTCGCCCGTATTGACCTGAACCGCCGGTCTGTTTTTTGTGGGTGTAGTTGAAGGCTGCCCGCTGGGTGATGGCTTCCCGATAGGCCACCTGGGGCATCCCGGTTTCCACTTCGCACCGGTATTCCCGGCGCATCCGCTCGATGTAGACTTCCAAATGAAGCTCTCCCATACCCTTGATGATGGTCTGGTTGGATTCGGGATCCACATAGGTCTGGAAGGTAGGGTCTTCCTTGGTAAAGCGGTTCAGGGCCTTGGCCATTTGGTCTGCGGACTTTTTATCTTTGGGAGTAATGGCCAGGGAGATAACCGGTTCAGGGACAAACATAGAGGTCATGGCGTAGTTGAGTCCGCTACCGCAGAAGGTATCCCCTGAGGCGCAGTCAATACCGAACAGGGCCACAATATCTCCGGGAGCCCCTTCAGTGATGTCTTCCATGCTGTCCGCATGCATCCGCACGAGTCTTCCCACTTTGAATCGTTTCCGGGACCGGGTATTGGTCAGTTCTTCTCCCTTTTTGAGGGACCCCTGGTAAATCCGTACATAGGTAAGCTGGCCGTATTGGCCGTCTTCCAGCTTAAAACCCAGGGCCACGGTGGGCATCTTTTCATCTGCAGAAAGCTCCAGCCGCTCTTCATCCTTGTCCAGATTCAAGGCGTAGTTTTTAACTTCCGTGGGATTGGGAAGGTAATAGTTCACCCCATCGAGTAGGGTCTGAATCCCCTTGTTCTTATAGGCTGAACCGAGCATCACCGGTACAAAAGCCTCTGACAGGGTGCCCTTGCGAATACTGGAACGGAGCAGTTCTTCCGGGATCGCTGCTCCTCCCAGGTACTGTTCCGCCAGTTCATCGGAAAACATAGAGGCCGCTTCCAGCAGTTCTTCCCGATAGGTAGTAGCCTCAACCTGGAGCGAGGCCGGGATTTCCGTATACCGAAGGTCTGTCCCCTGTTCTCCCTCAAAATACACTGCCTGCATGGTGATAAGGTCCACCACGCCCTCAAGCTGATCCTCAAGGCCAATAGGAATCTGGATCAACACCGCATTGAGGCCCAATTTCTCCCGGAGCTGGGAGCGCACTTTGAAAGGATTGGCCCCGGTACGGTCGCACTTATTGATGAAGGCAATCCGAGGCACATGGTAACGCTTGAGCTGCCTATCCACGGTGATGGACTGGGACTGTACGCCTCCTACTGCGCAGAGCACCAAGATGGCTCCGTCCAAAACCCGCAACGACCGTTCGACTTCAATGGTAAAGTCCACATGGCCGGGGGTGTCGATAAGGTTTATCCTATGGTTCTTCCAGGTAACCTGGGTTGCTGCAGATTGAATGGTGATGCCTCGTTCCCGTTCAAGCTCCATGTGATCCATGGTGGCCCCTACCCCGTCCTTACCCCGAACCTCGTGGATGGCGTGGATCTTATTGCTATAGAACAAAATGCGCTCCGAAAGGGTGGTTTTACCCGAATCAATATGCGCGCTGATGCCAATGTTCCGCATCTTGGTAATGTCGATGCCCATGGTGTATGATACTCCTTGTTTGTTTCAGGGGTTGCCTTACCCCGTGAATGCAAGTCTATAGGGCCTGATTCACGGGGGATAGTTTTTCCCTTTTTTTACGGCACTGCCGTCAACGGTGTTGCTCTATTTTCTTTAGATTCTTTCAGATAATTAATGAAGAAAAAGATAACAGACCCATTATACCGGTAAAATATAGCAAG
>JAITAI010000230.1 GCA_031284195.1 Treponema sp. | reverse complement strand
GATCGAGGGAATTATACGAGTCTGAGGGCTAAGGGGTACCTGACGCGGGATTCACGGATGGTGGAACGGAAGAAATATGGTCAAGCTGGAGCCCGTAGGCGATTCCAGTTCTCCAAGCGCTAGGCTTTGGAGAGGCTTCGTTGTTTTTCTGTATGTTTATGTCGGGTTGAAGGGCTGCATTTGCCCCATCGATTCAGCTATCCTTATTTAATTCTGAAAAAACTCAGAGTTACACTGCGGTAATCAAGGAAAAGAGTGAAAAACAGTCCGCTGAGGTTGTTTCAAAAGGTCAAATTTTGAAACATCGACCTTAGATTTAATGGAAAAGCGGTCTAAAGCCCACTTTTTTGGAAGCCATTTTCATCGGACCCTAGGTTTGCCCTAACCGGGTTTTGAAACTGGCTCCTTTATATACCTGCTTCGCGGTGAAACTTGAACCAAAGGTTCAAAAGGGGTGCCATTTTTAAACAGCTGACGGTCATGGAGGAATAGCTGGGGCGGGTAATATCTAGGGGCACCGGATCAGTTTAAAAGCAGTTCGTCGCTGGTCAGTTCCTGTTTCTTAATATCCCGGAAACGCTGGACAATCCCATCGGCGCTGAGTTGAGCCTTTTCTGTTGCCCCAATATCCAGGATGATCTCCCCTTGGTCCATCATGAGTAGCCGGTTCCCGTATTCCAAGGCATGACCCATGTTGTGGGTGATCATCAGCACCGTCAAATGATACTCTTGGGCAAACCGGATGGTCAGGTTCATGATCAGCTCTGCATTGCGGGGATCCAAAGCCGCAGTATGCTCGTCCAGGAGCAGGAGGTTCGGACGGGACATCACCGTCATAAGGAGGGTCAGGGCTTGCCGTTGGCCTCCGGAAAAAAGCTCCACATTGTCGTTTAAGCGATTTTCCAATCCCATGCCCAAGACCCGAAGCTGTTCCCGGAAGGTCTCCCGCATAGTTTTAGTGAGGCTGATCCGCAGTCCCTTATAGCCTTTTTTATGGCAGAGCATCATATTGTCCGCTAGACTCATCTTACCTGCGGTTCCTAGCAGAGGATTCTGAAAGATCCGGCCAATATACCGGGCCCGCAGGTATTCCGCTTCCCGGGTGATCTCCCGTTCCTGGTTCCGGGCGGCCTCATAGATGAAGATCCGGCCTGAACTGGGCATACAGGAACCGGCGATCACGTTGTATAAGGTGGTCTTGCCCGCTCCATTGGAACCAATCAGGGTGATAAAATCCCCCTGGGATACGGTAATGTTGAGGTGGTTCAACGCGATATGTGCATCTGGGGTTCCCAGACCGAACACCATATCCAGGTTTTCGAGGCGAATCATGGAGGACTCCGTTTAACCCAGGGCTTACTTCGGAATCCGGTCTTGGAAACGATGATACAGAGGATGATGAGGATCCCGGTGATGAGCTTCAGGTCATTCGCGGTCATGTGCAAGTAATACCCGTAATTTCGAGCCAGGTACATAAGGGCCCGGTACAGGATGGAACCCAACATGACCCGAAGCGTCAAGGAGCTGATCTTGTGGGAACGGATAAGAAATTCTCCGATCATGAGGGAGGCGAGTCCTGAAACGATCATACCGCTGCCCAGATTCACATCTGCAAAGCCCTGGTACATCGCGGTAAAGGCCCCGGATACCCCCACCATGCCATTGGCAAGACAGATTCCGCTCATCTTAATTATATCAGGGTTCATTCCCTGGGAAATGATAAGCTGGGGATTGGCCCCCAGCGCGCCCATAGACAAGCCATAATCCGTATGGAAAAAGAGATCCAAAAGGACCTTACTACCCAGCACCACTAAGGCGCAGTAGATCACAAGAGCCCATTGAGGGGACATAAAACTTCCAGCCCCATCACTTATCCGGGTAAAGAGGGTAGGAACCCGCAGGAGGGAAAGATTCGCCCGATTAGCCATGATCCGCAAGTTTATCGAATAGAGCATGGTCATGGTGAGGATTCCTGAGAGGAGGTCCGGAATTTTAAGCCGGGTATGAATGAGGGAGGTGAAGAGCCCTGCAGCCCCTCCTCCGACAAACGCCAAAGCCAAGGCCAGTACAGAAGGCGTACCTTTCACCAACAGCACCGCCATGATAGCCGCGCCCAGGGGAAAGGAACCATCTACGGTCATATCCGCAAAGTTTAATACCCTAAAGGTGATAAACACCCCCCAAACCATGATACCGTAAATGAATCCTTCGATCAGAATGCCTTCTATCACCACATACCCTCAGTCATAAAACACCCGCATCTACTTGGAATTTAAGGTTCCGTTCTCAAAAATATAATTCGCCACTGAAAGATACCGTTCTGGGATGGTAATACCACAGTTGTTTGCTTCGTCCAAATCAAAGAGCAAGTCTGATTCAGATGGATCCGTGAGGAATTTCACCGGAATATCCCCAGGCTTCTTTCCTGAAAGGATATCCGCTACAATGTTCCCGGTGGCCAGCCCTGCCTTATAGTAATTGAATCCCGAAGCTATCATACAGCCCCCGGATAAGGCAGCGGTTACATCTCCAGAAAAGATGGGCTTCTTGGCGCCGTTGAATACCTGCACTAAAGCCGGTAAGGCTGAGTACACCGTATTATCCGTGGTGAGATAAATACCGTCCACTCGGTTCACGATGGCTTCTGCTGCTTGGCGCAGTTCAGCGGAAGTGCTGATGGCCTGGGTAACCAGGTCGATCCCTTGAGCCTTACATGCTTCTTCTACCAAGGCGAGGGCAGAAATCGAGTTAGCCTCAGAACTAGTGTAAATATAACCCAAGGCGGCGATACCGGCGATCTCCTTGAAAAGGGCGATATGTTCTCCGGTGGGTATGGCATCGGAAAGCCCTGTAACGTTTCCTGAACCATTGGCCAAAGATACAACTAAGTTCGCCCCTACCGGGTCGGTTACTGCGCTGAATACCACTGGGATATCCTTGAAGGTATTGGCCAAGGCTACTGCAATGGGGGTAGCGATCCCCACCGCCAGATCCACCTTATCCCCTTTGAATTTGGCGGCGATCTGGGAAGCGGTGTTCATATCCCCATTGGCGTTCTGTAAATCAATGACCGCATTGACTCCTCGGGCCTTGAGGCTGTCCTGGATGCCCTGTTCACAGGCATCCAAGGCTTCATGCTGGACGACTTTGGCAATACCAATGCGGATTGGGGATTTGTCCTTGGCAGGCTGCTCTCTGCCTCCAGCGGACATAAACAACATCGCCATGATACCCAATCCTATAACCGTAAACATCTTTTTCATCGTAACTCCTTCTCCATAATGGTCAATTGTGTATGTACTATACCGGGAATTTATACCCCTTTCAAGGGGGTGTATGTAAAAGAATGCAGTATTTACCGGTCATCAGTGTATAAATATACTTGTCAGAGGGCAGGATCTGAGTACTGAATATATCTTAATTAAGAAAGGTTAGGGCAAAAAATCCAGTCTATTCCCCATAGGGGCAGGGATCGTGAGCTTTACCAGGCTGCAAGGTTACAAACCCCACCACGAACCGGAACTGTGTACCAGCAGCCAATGTATGGAGGAAGGATTTTGGTATAACCAATCCAGGTTAAGTTCATGCAGAACCCTTGCCTGATCCAATCCTGAGCCAGGTTGCTTCAAAGGAAGGTTTGCCCTTGTCATAGAACATCTTTCAGGAAGGGAGACTATAACAGCTTTTTTTCTAAAAAACAGTAAAAAATCTGTTCTGAGGTACTTGTATTTTCTTTTTATTTATGGTAATTTATTCCCATCAATAACCAGTTACTTATGCATACCTTAAGTAACTGCTTTTGCTATGCTTCTTTAGACGCATACATCAGATTCAGCAGGAGCACTAACCCTATGGCCCTTTCAGACAACACGTTCCTTCATGCCTTCCAAAAACAAGCAGCCCGTACCCCAGGGCGTATCGCCCTCTCCGATGCAACAAAGGTTACCATTACCTACAGCCAGG
>JAITAI010000197.1 GCA_031284195.1 Treponema sp. | reverse complement strand
ATACCGGATCGTCGCCCCACGGCCTGGAATGAACCGGGGGTCTTGAGACTCCGCTAGGGTGTATTCCCGGGCAATATAATAGAAAAGGGTCTGAAGCTGCCCTGCGGCGGTGTTGAAGGTGGCGTCTTTATCAGCAGTGAGAAAACCCAGGTATTGCCGGGTACAGGTGCCGTCGTTTTCCTGATCTTCCCGGTAGGCTACCTTGCCGATCTCAAAGATCCGATGGGGATATCCTGCGTGACCCGATACAGCCTCACTCATTAAAAGGGAGGCTACTATCCCGTCCCGGACATATTCATAGTGTTCGGACATGGGATTGGCAATACGGATTATCCTGCTTCCATCCCCTCGCATCTTATCTACCAGGTCCTTTCGGGAACCCAGGTAGTTGTAGATCATCTCCTGGTACCCCATACCCACAAAAATCGCTTTCACCTTGCGGCTAAAGGAGGTAATCGGGGTAAGCCTGCCTATGGTGAAATCCTGAGGCCGTTCCGGGGTAAAAGTACTCAGCCCCCGGCCTATCATCACGTCTTCGGCCACATCCGCAGCGTGGAGAAAATCGTTCCGGTATTCTGGAGGATAGAGCCGGATACCCTCAGTTTCCTCTGGCGCGCCCTGTTCACGGCCTTGCCCCTGTTCAGCCCGGCATCCCATCCGTTCCAGTGCGGCAATACAGGTAGTTCCATCGAGTTGCTCTCCCAAAAGCTGCTGTATCCGTCCCAGAGCACAGAAAACCGGCTCTTGAAAATAATAGGGGCTGGTAAAGGTGCGACCAAAGGGGGTATCGTAGGCATATACCACCTCTACCGGCTTGATGGTGTAGCCCTGGTCCGCTAGATCGCAGGCCATGATAGAGGCTGCCAGGCTTACCGAAGGCATATCCGTGCCGGTGATTTCCACGAAGAGATCTTTATCCCCAACCTGTACCGCACCGAGGTCTGCGGAATTGATGATCGGTGGATAGGATAGTATGGCTCCTGCCCCATCGATCAGGAGGGGATGCAGGGGTTCATGTTCCTGGATAAAGGCATATTCCTTGCCCTTAGGATGCTGCTTGAGGATCTCGGTCAGGGTGAGGGGTACATCCCATTGGAGGGGGATAAAGGATACGGCGTCAGGATCCACGGCTTTGTAGGTGATGGGCCAGGTAATGGCGGCAATCCGGTACAAGCCCATGGAGATCGTCCGGCGCTTACGCCCAAAATTCCAGGCCAACTTTTCTTGGGTCTGGATCATATCCCGGAGCGCCGCATCGGTGATCTCTTTCCCCGCGGCAATGAACCCGGCTAAGTAAGGCCGTACTCCTTGGACGCTGGCCTCTACCAGTACCTGCTGCTGGGCCTTTTGCCTGTTCCCTGGAGATGAGAAGAAGGGGTACTGGGGCCGCGCTCCCCCCTGGTAAATCCGAAGCTGCCGGGCACAGCCTGCAGTGCCCCAAAGGTCAGGTCTATTGGTGTCGTTGAGTTCGATTTTGAGGGTCCGTTCCGCTATGGGGAGGTTTTTATCCGAATCCTCGTCCAGTTCCGCTTTGGCACAGGTGAGGACCATTTCGAGGGCAGCCCGTGGATCCTCCCCGGTTTTCAGAGTATCCCAATTTGCCAGCGCATAAAACACCGCTTCGTTTACTTCAATTTTAGGCATGTTGTTGTTCCTGTAATGGTATCAGTATAGACTTGCAGGGTAGTTTGATCTACCTAGTAATCCAGGGCTAATACGCATAAAAAAGAAAAAAGGAACTAGACTTGGCATGGTTTTTTCGGAGGGGAACTATAGAATCACCACCAATGACGCCTATTATGGCCTATCTGACCCTTATTGGCCTGGCCCAGGACTTGGAAACCATCGAAGGATACGCAAAGGCGGTGATAAGCCGGATAGGGCCAGAAGGAATTGAACGCTGTTTTTTATGAAGGGCGGGCGGATCATCAAACAAGGGTATGAGCGGGAAATCGCAGGCTGAAATCCGGTGCGATAGACGGGAAGGTAATCCAGGGATGTTTCAAGGCAGGAGGAAAGCGCTGCATATCGTGAGGACCCGGTCAGTGGAGAACCGGCTGGAGGAGAGGACATGTGAAGCGGTGAAGGAGTACTTTACGGAGCTGGATTTTTCCGCGATTGGGGGTAGAACCAGTATATCCCGTTTTACTCGGTTTCAAGCCATGATCAGAAGCACGGACGAGGAGTACTGAAGGCTCATTACCAGGGTCAGCGCATATAAAATTCTATCTCCTTGTACCAGAAGGAGTTATGCTGCTTCATAAAAATTGCATACAAGCTATTTCTCTATCTTGTAAGGAATTAAAGATGTATATGCGCCGGCCATGAGGCAATCATTAGATAGGATTGACAGGTTATCATCAGGGCCAGCGCATATACATTACCCTGAACCGAAGGCAAAAGGCCGTAATGGGCATGTGTCGCGGTGGTTGTTCTGGTTCCCTAGTTCCCTTCCTAGAAAAACTATGCCAACTATACCTCCTTTCTTCCTTTTTTACATGCGCAGCCCTGGACTCGTTACCCTATGTACTTGACGTAGGGTTTGGGGAAGATGGTTTCTGCCTGCGGAAAGTTTTAGGGAGGGCCGGAAAAGACCGGTACGGCGGCGCTGATGTACGGGCTGGTGAAACAGACGGACAAAGAGGACTCGCTACAAATTGGCCCGGATAGTCGAGCAGTTTCAGGATGAACAGTCCCCTCAGTACCGCTGCTCGGCGGCAAGGAAATGCAGCATAGGAAACCTATGGCGTGGTTCAATGAATATCTTGAAGGGTTGCTCTTTTAATCTCCCTTCTCGCCTCCAATTCGGGGTCATTTATATGCGCTAGCCCTGCTTATTACGGTTAAAGCCTCCGCAGGGGCTAGGGGTTTATGGAGTACCGGAAAACCCCAATTCCGCCAGGGCCTTTTCAGCTTCTCCAATTTCATCATAGGCTTTAGTTTCATGGGCATAGATGATCGAATTTTCATGACCTTTTCCAAGGAGAAGGACCAGATCCTTGGGCCGGGCTAGGGAACAAGCCTTTCTAATGGCGAGGGGCCGATCAGGAATCAGAAACAGACCCTCTCCCTCCTTGACTCCTGAAATACCTTGGGCAATGGCTTCCAAAATCGCCATGGGGTCTTCCCCTCGAGGGTCTTCGTCAGTAAGCACCAGCAGATCCGACCATGCTGCCGCAATCCGACCCTGTTCACTTCGCTTTGCAGTGTCTCGTTCTCCTGCAGAACCAAAGAGGCTGATGATCCGGCCCCCCCGGGCGTCCAGCCGTTCCCGCAGTGGTGGAAATATGGTCTGGAATGACGACGGGGTATGAGCATAATCCACTACTACCTCAAAGGGCTGGCCCCGCTGAATCGCAGTCATCCGTCCCCGTACCGGCTTGAGGCCCGGTACCAAAGGGACAAGTTCTTGTACCGGTATGGAGAGGAATTCCGACAGGGTTAAAAGGCTGGTGAGTACATTCCCTGCATTAAAGGCCCCGGGAAGCCGATCCCGTATATCCAGGACAGCGCCGGTCTTACCAACGCAAACTTCGTACCAATTCCCCCCTGGGTTGCTGGAGATCTTCTTCAGGGTAAGATCCGCCTGAATCCCCCGGGTACTGTAGGTATAGGTGATATGTTTGGTGGATCCGGCAAAATACTCTGCGCTCGGGTCATCAGCATTGACTACCCCAAAAGAGGGAACCGTCTGGAAGGGCTTAGGAGGAACCTGCTGGGGTATGGCTTTATGATGATCGAACCGGTCCAGGGCTTGGAAAAGCCTGACCTTATCCTGGCGGTACTGTTCCCAAGTACCGTGAAATTCCAAATGTTCCTGGGTTACGTTGGTCATCACCCCCACATCAAAGGCCACATCTCCCAAACGGTTGGTCCGACGGGATAATCCGTGGGAACTTGCCTCCAGGATCGCATATTCCCCCCCATGGTCACAGATATCCCTCAGAAGCTTTTGCACTACCGGCGCTTCCGGGGTGGTCTGATGTTCAGGATTCCATTGCTCACCGGTTCCGTGGCTGTACTGTACCGTAGAGATGAACCCTGCCTTCTTTCCTAACAGCCGCAGGAGTTGATAGATGAGGTACACGGTGGTACTCTTGCCTTCGGTACCGGTTACCCCGATAACGCCCAGTTGCCGGGAAGGGAACTCATAAAAGGCATCTGCCACAGGACTCATGGCAAATCGAGCATCCTCCACCTGGATATACCGGATCCCCTGCTGATACTCAGCGAGTTCATGCTGATGGATAATCACCTGAGCCCCTCGCTGAACAGCATCAGGGATGAACGCATGGCCGTCTACATGGAGTCCTGGCAGGGCAAAATAGAGGTTTCCCCTGCTTACAGTACGGGAGTCATAGGCTAAACCGGTAACCAGGGGATCCGCCCCTGGAAATAGGGAAGTAGGGCCCTTATATCCGGCCTTTTGGGCAATTTCCGGGGTAAGAAAATGAGATAATAAACGTTCCATACCAGGTAAGTGTAGTGTCAATAGGGGGCCGGGTAAAGAGGTAAAGGAGAAACGGCATGAGGGTTACGGTACATACGGATGGAGCGTATGAAGGTATCACGGGCCCTGTTTCACCGATACCGTAAAACAGGGAAAAAATCTATTGACTATGGTAGCGGTTCCCTGTACAATTACTTTGTAATTTTTCGATCCATGCTCTATAGCGTGCCATGTACCCTGTGTAGGGTTACATTGTTTTTTATGTTTCCGTTGTTTCTTGCTTTGCTGTTGCTTCTATAGAAAAAGCAGAAATTAACGAATTGAGCAGGTAGTATAGTATGTTTATTTATCATACTACCTATAGCGAGTTAGGAGTATAGGATGAGTATAAACGTTGCCTCCCGCACCAGTTGGGATCCAGACGGGCTTATTAAAGAAATCAATCAGCCGAATGTTAAGGCGGTGATCTATTTCTTTTCGGTTGAATTTGAGCGCTTTGAACCTCACAAGGCGTTCAAGCGGGCTTTCCCTCATGCTGCCTGTATAGGCTCTTCCATGATGGGCGGTTGGTGTACTACCGGTGCAGTTGAAAAAGGCGTTGTGGCTATGTCCCTGTCTTCCGATGAGGTGGAGGAAGCTTTTGTTTCTTTGCAGGAAGGAGTGAAGACTGATCCGGCGCTTGCCGCAAGAAAGATCATTGAAGAGTTGAAGCGGAAGCTCGGCTACCATACGTTTTACCCCAATACCTATTTGGGGCTGGTCTTCTTTGACGGACTGTGCCGCGGCGAGGAAATAATCAGGAACTTTACCTTTGAGAAAGCTTTTAATCTGAATCTGATAGGAGGCGCTGCAGCAGACGAGCTTGCATTTGCGAAAACCCTTGTAAGTGCAGATGAAAGATGTTCTGATGATGGCGTTGTGGTTATGGTTCTAAAAATGAAGATACCCTTTCACTGTAATCACTACGTACATTGCCTTCCCACTAATACTTCTTTCGTTATCACAAAGAGTGATATGGTGAACCGTATCATCTGGGAAATAGACGGACAGCATGCCGCAGAGTATTACGCAAAAGTTATCGGTGTTTCAGACGTGAACAAGCTTGGGTTTCCTTATTTTGCGCGGAATCCCCTCGGCATAATTATAGGAGACACAGTTTATATACGCGCTATGGAACAAGTTGTTCATGGAACAGCTTTGAAGACTAACTGTTCTGTGGAAGAGGGGACCCGGATGTACCTCTTACGCCGCGGAGACATCATCGCTCAAGCGCGTAAATCCCTGGAAGAGGTGGTGCAGCACCAGTACCTAACGAATATACAGGGGGCGCTCTTGTTTAACTGTGCGCTGCGGTATTTAGAGTTGCAGGAAATTAACAAAATAACGGAATTTAACCGGCTCTTTGAGCGTCTTTCCTTTGTTGGGTTTAATA